>JANNLW010000389.1:0-10027 GCA_031397145.1 Sphingomonadales bacterium
ACGACGGTGTAGCCGTGCTTGCGCGAGAGCGAGTCGGCCGCCAGCCGCGCGGTGATGTCGGCGGTGCCACCGGGCGCGTAGCCGACCAGGATCTTGATCGGCTGCTTGGGCGTCCATGTCTGGGCACGCACCTGAGAGGTGACGCCCAGAACGAACGGGGCGGCGAGAAGAGTTCGACGCAGCATGGGACCTCCTAATTTGCCTGCAGGCGCACGCCTTCGGCGTTGCTTAAACGATGGAGAAGCACAATGAAGAAGAATGCGATGATGATTGCCGCGCTGATCGTGTTGCATGCGGGCCTTGCGGCGTGCGGGAAAAAGGCGGAGGCACCCTCAGCTGACGCAATGGCAAATATGGCCATGCCGGCAAACGCCAAGATGGGTCAATCCGGTGGCACCGTTGTCGCGGTCGATCAGGTGGCGGGCAAGATCACGCTTGATCACGGGCCCATCCCCGCCGTTGGGTGGCCGGCCATGACGATGGGCTTTGATGCGAAGCCCGATCTGCTCAAGGGCATTACGGTCGGCGACAAAGTGTCTTTCGAGATTGAATGGAACGGCAAGAACGGACAGATTGTCAAATTAGCGAAGTAATATGGTGGATAGCTGGTTACGAGCACCTGTAACAAAACACTCAATTTTAGCGTGTAGGTGCAAAGGCTTAATGTGGCTACATCCGCTTTCGGGATGCGGGTATTGGCCGATGAATGGCGGCAATGTTGTCGCTTGCTGACGTAGCATACTGATGGGGCCAAAGACGGCTTGGTTCGTCATCACTCCCAAAACCCTATGGTAGAAAGCGGACAAACATTGCCATCCGGCATATGTCCGCATTCCCCATATTTGCGCCGAAAAGCGGCTAGGCAGTTAACCACCCTACGTAACACGTTTCCATCCGACCATTGATGGAATTTCCTATAATTGCATCGAAAGACGATACTCGCAGTAGCTACTGAGCGTCCGATACAGAACGGCTGGAACGGGACCAACTCTAGAAATCGTTCCGTTCAACGGGTCGGAGAATCGTTGTTGCACGGCTGGAACGGTCGGAACGGTGCCAAACATGATCGGTTTTCAAGTAACGCGCCTCAACTGGCAACACGACGATCCCCAAAATGCAGGATTTCAGCACCTTCGCGAAGCTTGTCGAGATGGTCAGACCACCATTGCGCCATCTGAACGCGCTCGTTCCAATGCGCGCCGCGATGATAGGCTGCGCGCACGTTGTCGCCATCTTTATGGGCAAGTGCACGTTCAATGGCATCTGGATGCCACTTGCCAGATTCATTGAGCAAGGTGGATGCCATTGCCCGGAAGCCATGTGCGGTCATCTCGTCGCCCGTGAAGCCCAAACGCCGCAAGGCTGCATTGATCGTGTTTTCAGACATGGCTCGCGCCGTGGACCGGATCGATGGAAAGACATAGCCCTTGGGCTTGCCTGTTACCGTCTGGATACTGCGCAGCAAATCCAGCGCCTGTGTTGAAAGTGGCACCCTATGGGCTTTTCGGCTCTTCATCTTGTCAGCTGGAATCGTCCAAAGGGCCGAATCAAAGTCTATTTCCTGCCATTCAGCGTGACGCATCTCACCTGGTCGCACAAACACGTGCGGCGCAAGCTTGAGTGCAATCTGTGTCACCCATTGCCCGTCATACCCGTCAATTGCTCTCAGGAGTTCGCCAACCCCTTTGGGATCAATCACTGCGCCATAGTGTTTGGGCTTTGGCGCGATCAGTGCGCCCCGCAAATCACGGGTGGGGTCAGAGCCAAGGCGCGCAGTTGCTACCGCATAGCAGAACACACTGCTCGCGAATTGCAACGTCCGGCGTGCTGTTTCAAAATTACCCTTGGCCTCGATACGTTTGACGACCGCTAACACGTCTCCTGGGCTGATTTCTGTTATGGCCAGACGAGAAGTATTCGTTGGAAAACGAGTTAAATAGTATTCACCCTTGGACTGCGTTGAAGCAGACCACCCTTCTCGCGTTCGTTTGTCGATGTACTCCTTGGCAATATCGACAAATGTGTTGCCTGCATTGACCTTAGCCTGCTGTTTGGCTCGTTGCTTTTCAACAGCAGGATCAGCCCCCGTCGCGAGCTTTCGGCGAGCCTCGTCACGGCCAGCTCGGGCCTCGTTCAAGGTTGTGGCAGGGTAAGTTCCCAGTGACAGCTTCTTCTCGACACCATCGACCCTGAATTTGAGCCGCCAGAGCTTTCCACCCGACGGCTGGACAAGGAGAAAAAGGCCCAGGGAGTCTCCAAGCTTGTAGGGCTTGTCCTTCGCCTTCGCATTACGGATCGCGGTATCGGTCAGTGCCATCTGGGGGCCACGCCTTTTCTCTTAAACCGAATGGCCCCCAATATGGCCCCCAAACCATGCGACTGCAGATGAGTGTGGGCGAACAATCACGGTCAATTCATGATCATAAGTATAGCATTTCTGCCCTTTGTAAAGACAACGGCGAATAATGGCGAATGAAACTGTGGTGCCCGGGGGCGGGATCGAACCACCGACACTGCGATTTTCAGTCGCATGCTCTACCAACTGAGCTACCCGGGCATCTGGCGCGAAAGCGTGTCCGCGCCGAAGTGACGCGCGCCTATAGTCAGGCTTCGGGGGTACTGTCCAGCCCCGTCCCGTCCTCTTCCTCGTCAACACGGGTTGGCACCCGATAGGCTTCTCCCAACCAGTTAAGTAGGTCGCGATCCTTGCATCCGCGCGAGCAGAATGGCCGGACTTCATTCTTCGCCGGTTTACCGCAAAGCGGGCAGGTGCCGGATTCGGCCGTCACGGTACGAGCACTGTGTCGACGGCGTCTGCCTGCAGATCGGGATAGTCGAGCGTGTAGTGAAGTCCGCGACTTTCGTGACGATGAAGCGCCGAGCGGATAATGAGGTCCGCCACTTCAACAAGATTGCGAAGCTCCACAAGATCGGGCGTCACGCGAAAGGCGCTATAATAGTCCTGAACTTCCTGCCGCAAAAGGTCGATGCGGTGTTTTGCACGTTCGAGCCGCTTCGTCGTTCGCACGATCCCGACGAAGTTCCACATGAAATGGCGGATCTCGCTCCAGCACTGCGCGATCACGACTTCCTCGTCCGAATCGGTGACGCGACTTTCGTCCCACGGTCGGATTGGAGGCGCCAATGGCAATCCATCCCGGTTGGCAAGGATGTGTCGAGCGCACGCTTCGCCAAAGACCAGGCATTCAAGGAGTGAATTGGAGGCCAGCCGATTGGCACCGTGGAGGCCGGATTGCGTCACTTCGCCTGCGGCGTAGAGTCCAGGCGCGTCTGTCCGTCCGTCGAGATCAATCAGGACGCCTCCGCAGGTGTAGTGCTGCGCCGGTACGACCGGGATTGGGTCCGTTGTGATATCGATTCCAAGCCCCATCAACTTGGCATGGATGTTGGGAAAATGTTCGCGGACGAATTCGGGCGGTTTGTGACTGATATCCAGATGGACATAGTCAAGCCCAAGCCGCTTGATCTCATGATCAATCGCGCGCGCCACCACGTCGCGCGGCGCGAGTTCTTCGCGCGGGTCGAATCGGGGCATGAAGCGTTCGCCTCCGCCGGGATATCCGTCAGGGATCTTGAGATGTCCCCCTTCTCCGCGCACAGCTTCGGTAATGAGGAAATTCTTGACGTCGAGATTATAGAGGCAGGTGGGGTGAAACTGCATGAATTCCATGTTCGAGACCCGGCAGCCGGCGCGCCATGCCATGGCAATGCCATCGCCGGTCGCTCCGCGTGGGGCTGTCGAGTAAAGATAGGTCCGCCCGGCACCGCCAGTCGCGAGAATCGTCGCGCGCGCAGTGAAGGTTTCTACCTTCCCGCTCGCGCGGTTGAACGCATACACACCGTGGATACGACCGCTTGTGGAAAATCGCTGTTGATGCCGCCCCATAATGAGGTCGATTGCGACCATATCCGGAATAAGCGTGATGTTGGGATGGTCGTACGCGGCCTTTTCGAGCGCCTGCTGCACCGCCCAGCCCGTTGCATCATCCACATGGACGATGCGGCGATGTGAATGCCCGCCCTCACGAGTGAGGTGCCATTGCTCGTCATCCCCCGCGTTGAAGGGTACGCCAAGCGCTGCAAGCCGTGCTATCGCACCGGGTGCATTCTCGATGACGAACTCCACGGTTTCGCGATTGTTGAGGCCTGCCCCCGCCACCATCGTGTCCTCGATATGGCTTTCAAATGTATCGCCCGGCTCCAGGACGGCCGCGATCCCGCCCTGTGCCCAACTGGTTGCACCATCGGACAGCGCGCCTTTGGCCAGCACAGCGACCTTGCATTCCTGCGCAAGGGTCAAAGCTGCTGTAAGTCCGGCCGCTCCCGATCCGAGGATCAGGACATCGAAGCGGCCTCGATCAACCATTGACTGTGCGGGTAAGGTTCAGGAACACGTGCTCCAGATCCGCTTCACGTGTCGAAACATCGGCGATACCAAGCCCTGCTGCCTGCACGGCGCCGAGCACGTCCCCGGCATTGGCCTGCGCCTTGTTGTAGGTGATCGTCAGCACCCGTGCGGCTTTGAGCTCGATCTTTTCGAAGATCGGCGAAGCGGGCGGATTGGCAAGGTCGCGATCGACCGTAATTTCAACGACCTTTTCCTGTGCCATATCAACCAGCTCGCGGGTCGGCTTGTTTGCGATCAGTTCTCCGTTGTGGATGATCGCGATCCGGTCGCACAACGCCTCTGCCTCTTCGAGATAGTGGGTTGTCAGGACAATTGTCACGCCTTGCGCGTTGAGTTCGCGGACATAGGCCCAGAGTTGCTGCCGCAACTCCACGTCCACACCTGCGGTCGGTTCGTCGAGCACCAGAATTGGCGGCGAATGAACCATGGCCTTTGCGACAAGCAAACGGCGCTTCATCCCGCCCGATAGGGTGCGCGAATAGGCGTCGGCCTTGTCTTCGAGGTGGACCGCCCTGAGAAGTTCCAACGACCGTCGACGCAATTTTGGCACGCCATAGAGTCCTGCTTGCAACTCCAGCGCCTCGAACGGCGTAAAGAACGGATCGAACAATATTTCCTGAGGCACGATTCCGATCGATGCCTTCGCATTGCGAGGGTGCGCGTCAATATCAAAGCCCCAGATGCTGGCACGCCCGCCGGTCTTGTTTACAAGACCGGCCAGTATGTTGATGATGGTCGACTTGCCCGCACCGTTCGGCCCAAGCAGGCCAAAAATCTCGCCGCGAGGAACGTCAATACTGACGCCTTTGAGAGCTTCCTTCCCGCCTTCGTAAACTTTGCGAAGGGAGTCCAGTGAAATTGCCGCCTGAGTCATGCTCACGCTTTAGCGGTCAGGCCGGTCAACGCAATGCACCAGCGCCTAAGCTTTTTTTAACTTGGTGCGGTTAGATCGGTACGAGGACTAGTAGAGGATTGGCGAGTTGGGGAAAATAGCCAATTCCGTTTTCAAGAGCGCGTGCACTAAGGGTATACTGCTTGTCAGCATATCGATGGGTGTCCCTGCGATTGCGGCCGGAACAGCAGGAAACGCCGGAGCTGTGACGCTGCGGCCGCTTTCTATTGTCAACACCGAGGATCTCAATTTCGGGACCATGCTGCGTCCGACAACTGCCGGAACGGTGGTGATCAATCCAGCGACCGATGCCCGCTCAGTCACCGGTGGCGTGACGGCCGCAGGGGGAACTCCACGTGCTGCGCAATTCTTCACTTATGGCGGACCTTCGCAAAATGTGCAGGTCAATCGTGGGCCGCTACCCGTGCTCAACCGCGTTGGCGGTGGTGCCTCGATGAATGTGACTGGATTGACACTGAACGGCCCGACATTGCGATTCCTGTCTGCGGCTGGGCTTTTGGACCTTCGTGTCGGCGGAACGCTCGCGGTCGGTGCCAATCAGCTGGAGGGTGATTATTCAGGAACGTTCCAGATCATCGTCACCTATTTCTGAGCAATTCCTTTCGCCCGCTTTAACCATGGCCCTTCAGCGCCGTTTAGGCCCGACGCGTCTAGTGAAAATCAATGAAGGTGGGATCAGCGAAAATCTTGATAACCGGACTGGGCATGGCGTTGCTTTTGGGCGGTGGATCATACGCACGGGCCGCGACAGCCACTGGTCCCGTCGAGGCGGTTCTTATCAAGCCCTTGTCGCTCGTCAAAACGGACGATCTTGATTTCGGGACCCTTATTTCAAGCCCAATAGCAGGCACCGCCACCATCAACGCAAACACTGGCGTGCAAACGACGGCAGGCGGGGTGTCGAGCGCAGGCGGCACGCCAAAGCGCGCAGAATTTGTCGGTGTCGGCGGCTCTGGCCTTCTGATCATCATTGCGATCAGCGCATCGCCTACACTGACCAACGGAACCGGTGGTTCAATGCCAAGCGCGCTCACCGTCCAGGGGGGTGCAGGGTTCCGTTTTTTCCCGGGGACTGGAGTCCAGACTTTTCGTGTTGGCGGGACGCTCAATGTCGGCGCAAACCAGCAGGACGGAAATTATACGGGAACATTTTCACTCACAGTCAACTATTTCTGATCCGGTTGCGCCTCGCTAGCGCGATTGCTAATGGCACGAGCATGATCAACCACCCTGAAATCGTAACCGTCAAGACGAGTCGTGTGGCCTGCGACGGCGCAAGCGACATTCCCGGCGGGGCGGCCCTTGGCCATCCCCGAGTTTGGCTGGAGATAGACGACCGGGGCTATGTGGATTGCGGGTATTGCGATCGTCGCTTTGTCCTTTCGGGTGGATCCGCCGACACGCATTGATTCCTTCAGCGTTACGATGCTGTTAACCATGACTCGTCAGGCTATGGCGACAATCCCACGCTATCTGCGGAACAATGACAAACGGTATAGCAATCAAGCTTTCGTTGCTGGGTTTCACAGCGCTAGCCTCGCTTGCCGTTCATCAGGCCGCACGCGCACCGGACGCAGGTGCACCGCAGACATCTTTTACAATCGTGCCTGCCCGATAATCTTTCATTGGTGAAAATGCCCTCCTATAGGGAGGCCATGACAAACCTGATTGACCCGCGCCGTTTCCTCTATCGTGACGGCAATCTCGACCCTGCAGCTGCCCAGCGACTGACGTCTCAGTTATTGAGCCGTTGCGACGATGGCGAACTTTATCTCCAGTATCGCGCATCCGAGGCCTTTGGCTTTGACGATGGCCGTTTGAAAACTGCCGACTATTCAACCGATTCAGGTTTTGGCCTGCGTGGCGTTTCGGGAGAGATGACCGGGTTTGCACATGCCAACGAATTGAGTGAGGCAGCAATCCGCCGGGCCGGTGAGACGCTGACGCTTCTCGATCCGGCGAAGGATCCAATGGCGCCTGCACCCCGTCTCAACAACCGTCATCTCTATACTGAAAGTGATCCGATAGGATTGGTTCCCTTTGCAGACAAGGTCGCTCTCTGCCAGCAGGTCGATGCCGCAGCACGCGCACGTGACCCTCGCGTGGCCCAGGTTTCGGTCAGTCTCGCAGGAAGCTGGAGCGTGATCGAAATCGTGCGCGCTGACGGATTTGTGGCGACCGATATCCGGCCCCTCGTCCGGCTCAACATTTCCATCGTCTGCGAACAAAATGGCCGACGCGAAAGCGGAACGTTCGGGATTGGCGGGCGCTACCTGTATGACGATCTGTTCAGGCCGGAAACCTGGAATCGGGCGATCGATAAAGCGCTCAAGCAGGCGCTGGTCAATCTGGACAGCATGGACGCGCCGGCAGGGGAAATGACTGTCCTGTTGGGCCCAGGTTGGCCGGGAATCATTCTCCACGAAGCGATCGGCCACGGCCTTGAAGGTGATTTCAACCGCAAGGGAACCTCTGCCTTTTCCGGCCGTGTTGGTGAGCGCGTGGGCGCTCCCGGCATAACTGTCGTCGATGATGGCTCGATCCCGAACCGACGCGGCTCGCTCTCGATCGACGATGAAGGCACGCCGACGGGCGAAACCGTCCTCATCGAAGACGGCATCCTCAAGGGCTATATGCAGGACCGGCTCAATGCCCGGCTGATGGGCGTTGCGGCAACCGGCAACGGACGGCGCGAAAGCTATGCCCATGCACCGATGCCGCGCATGACCAACACCTTCATGAAGGCTGGCAAGGACGATCCGGCTGAACTCCTTTCGCGCGTCAAGAATGGCATTTTTGCCAAGAGCTTCGGCGGCGGGCAGGTCGACATTGTCTCGGGCAAGTTCGTCTTCAGCTGCACCGAGGCCTATCGCATCGAGAATGGCAAGCTGGGAGCATCGCTCAAGGGCGCCACTCTGATCGGTGACGGGCCAAGTGTGCTGACCAAGGTCACCGGTATCGGCAATGACTTTGCGCTTGACGAAGGCATCGGCGTTTGCGGCAAGGGTGGCCAGAGCGTGCCCGCCGGCGTCGGGCAGCCGACCCTGCTCGTCGAGGGGCTGACTGTCGGCGGAACTGCGGCGTAGAAGGGCCACACAATGTCTGAATTCACGCCCTCGCTCAGCGAAGAGCATACCGCCTTTATCGCCAAACAACCGGTCTTCTTTGTTGCCACTGCAGCTGAGGAGGCGCGGATCAACCTCAGCCCCAAGGGGATGGACAGTTTTCGTGTGCTCGGCCCCACGCAGGTGGCCTATCTCGACGTAGGTGGATCGGGCAACGAGACACACGCCCATCTCGCCGCGGACGGACGGATCACGATCATGTTCTGCGCATTTGACCGGCCTGCCCTGATCATGCGCCTCTATGGCCGCGGCCGGGCGGTCCTGCCGCAGGACGCGGACTGGGAGGCCACCGCCAGCCCCTTCGCCTTGCTCCCCGGCACACGCCAGATCTTCATCATCGAGATCGACAGCGTCCAGACAAGTTGCGGCTGGGGCGTTCCGTTCATGGCGTTCGAGGCCGAGCGGCCGACGCTTTCCAAATATCACCGGCAGGACGATCCGGTCTCGCGGCTCGAAAAAATGCGTGAGCGGGACACGAGCATCGACGGCCTGCCCGTGCGTCCCGCGACCGTGCTGCCGTGGAAGGCAGACAATGCCGCTGGTTGAGGCTGCCCGCTATTACAACAGTTTCGAGGCCGGACTGGCGCAATCGAGACTGGCGGATTGCGAAGTCGAATCGGTCATCTTCGACCTTGAAATGTCAAACTATGCCGGTGGCCTTTCGATCCCGATCCGGCTTATGGTGCTGGAGGAAGACCTCGCCGCCGCCCGCATGGCATTGACCGTCAGCGATGCGGGCTGACGCCCGCTTCAGCCTTTCTTGCATTCGCCCGTGCGCTTGCCGCTGTTCTTCGCCTTCATCGTCATCCCCGAACCCGGCATGCCCGGCGATCCAGGCATCTTCATCGCGACATTGATGGCATAGGCCTCGTCCCCATAATCGCCGTTCATGGACATGGTCACCTTGCCTGGCCCGTTGGGCGAGGTACAACTCATGACCGCATCGATCTTTCCGCCCGCCATCGAGAATTTGTCATAGGCGCAGTTTCCCTTGTCACCCCCCGCGAACAGATCGGTCGCCGGCTTTTTCGATTGGGCCTCGGTCACGCAGCTTTCAAAACTGTTCTTGCGACCAATCATCGATTTGGAAATGGAGACACCCATCTTCTGCGCTTCGGCCGGAAGGCCTTCGAGGTTCACCGAGACGATCTCGCTGGTCGTCGACCACTGGCCCGCCTTGATGAAGTGCGCGTCCTTCGTCGCCTCGGCCACATCCTCGACCGAGGCATTCTTCAGCTCGACGCCCTTGTTGCAAGCGGAGAGCAGAATGGCCGGAGCCAGCAATAGCAGCGCACGATTCATGATATTCACCTTCCCGGTTCCTGACATTGGCCCGCACAATCGCGATTGCGCGACGAATGTCCAGCCCCTCCGATCATCGGCGCGCCGATTGCGGGACGGCCATCCCTAAACCCCCGGAATTTTGAGCAAGTTGACAGTAAAACGGTTGCACAACCTCTGCTCCGTCAGATGCCACAATGGCATCGAGGAAAGCATCGAAATCCTCAAGAGCAGCATAGGCCCGCGCTGCGCGCACCGGATCGCCGAGGATCGGCGCGA
>JANNLW010000391.1:0-4874 GCA_031397145.1 Sphingomonadales bacterium
CTTCACCGCTGAGCGCATGGTGGCGGCCTACGACGACCTGTTCAACCGCATCGTCTACGGAGGTCCGTCGGCGGTCAGGCGTTCCAGCAGGAGCGGCACATCGACGAGAGCGAAGCGCACGGACGCGTCGCAGACCCCGTAGGGGAGCAGGAGCTGGTCACCGTGCAGGAGGGATCCGCAGGAGTACACGACGTTGGGGACATACCCGTCGCGATCGTCCTCCGCGGGGCGCAGGAGGGGCTCCCGTAGCCCGCCGATCACCTTGGTCGGATCCTCCAGATCGAGCAGGAGAGCGCCGATGGAGTACACGCGCAGGGGGCCCACGCCGTGGGTGAGCACGAGCCAGCCTTCCTCAATCTCGATGGGCGAACCGCTATTGCCCATCTGAACAAACTCCCATGGCCAGTGCGGGGCAATGATCGTGCGTCCGGTCTCCCAATGATTAAGGTCATCCGACAAGAGCAGCCAGATCGTCTCATGATCTTGACGACCCAGCATTGCATAACGGCCACAAATTTTTCGCGGGAAGAGCGCCATGCCTTTGTTGGCGGTCGCGGCACCGCGAAGCGCCGTCAACTCGAACGTCTTGAAGTCAGCAGTGTGAAGCAGCTCCTGCCGGATATCTTGCCCGCTAAAGGCGGTGTACGTGCCGAAATAGGTGACGTTGTCATCATCGTCGGTAAAGCGAACGAGCCGGACATCTTCGATGCCGTGCCGCTGGCTGGGTGTGACGGGGAAAATGACAATTTCCGAGAGTTCGTGACTATCCTCAAAAAGCAAGCGCACACCCGGATCATCAGGATTTCCGTCCCGAATATATTCTATGCGGGGCGAAATGGCACGGTGGCTGGGCGGGTCAATGGTGATCGCGCCGTTCGCACCGCAAACGCCTGTACGGAACGTCACGGACGAGACATGGCCCTCGCCAACACCGCGCAGGGACAAAATGAAGCGAATCGCGCCCACGCCCACGCCGGTTTGATCCGGATGCGAGACAATGCTTGGATTGAACAGGGCGGCCGCCTCGAAGGCATATTCTTCGCTGAAATAGGCACCAATCAGTAGCGCTTGCTTGTGCGTTACCATGACGTGGTCGATTACAAGGCCGTGCACCTCATGGTAGCGGCGGCGCAAGATGTGCTGGGCATCACAGTGACGCCGATCAAGGTTTTCGAAGACGCGTTTGAGTTCCTGATCCAGGCTCACCTCATCCATTCCAAGCACGCGGTCGGCAACACGTTGGGCGCGCGGGCTATCCGTGGTGACGAAGCCTGGCGGTGCTTCGGCCGGGACATAGGGCTTGATCACGACCCGAGCCGGATCGGGTCGAAGCAGGATCGGCAGATGGGTGACGATGTCGGGCTCCGACATGGCTATGTGCACGATGCGGGTGCTGCCAACTCAACGCGGACGCGCAATCTCAAAGGCCTGTCCTCGGGGGTATCGATAATATTCTCCACTGTGGTCGCATTGGGTTGTCCAAGGAAGCGCTGGTCATAAGATTTGGCGTCAAAGACAGCGACCCAACTTCGCTCGCCTGGGATGGTCACTCTGTTTCGCCAAGCATTTTCCGCATCAAGATGAGCGTCGCGTTGCTAGGATGGTTTTGCTCGGTAAATCCCATTTCGCGCTCCAGCGCGATGGCAGCCTGGTTTTCAGGGACTTCGACGGATTCGAGGGACTTGACGCCGATAGCCTTTGCATAACGCACGATGTGGGCGAGGAGCTCCCAGCTGACACCGTCATACTTGAAATCAGACCGGATGACCAAGCTCGCGTCGCCGTGTTGGCGTTCCATGTCGCAGTCGAGTGTCGCTGCCGCGATCACTTCGGTTTCTTGATCGATGAGGGCCAGAAACGTCTTGCTTGGGTGGTGATCGAGCGTGGTGATCTTGATATCATCATCATGCCCGGCGGTCTTCCGAAATGCCTTATCCTCGGCTGCGACATATGCAAGCAATCTTGAGAGTTTCGCTTCATCGCCGAGATGTGCGGGACGGACATCAAAAAGGCATCCCGACCGTGTTATCAGCCTTTTGCTCCACTCTTGCGTGCCCATGACAATCCTCATGATGTGGCGCGACCGCCGGTTGCAAACTCTGTGCTGATGGTCTCAAACGCGCGACGGTACCGATTGTTCCAGCATCTGCCGATTGGCAAAGGGTTTGAGAAATTCAAGTAGGACGAGCAAAATCCCGCCCAACGCAAGCGCGGCGACGATATGCTTCCAATCGGGCGTGCCAAATTTGAGCAGTTTGCGAAACACGGGAATGAACAACGTCAGTGTGAGCACCGCCACAACAGCACCAAGCACATAGCGCAGCGTCATGTTTTTGCGGGTAAAGGCTTCGACCAGAGACGTGCCGAAGGATCGATTGACGTGGATGAGCGCGACAATTGAAACGATTAACGACAGGAAGACCAATTCGCGGACATCACCCTCAGGCATGCCCAAATAGGTCGCGGTCAAGAACAATGCTGCCAGAATGCCAAAGGCCATCATGCCCTGAAACACACTCCAGGTGATCATCGGAAGCGAAAACAGGCGCTGCTTGGGATCACGCGGCTTGCGGTTCATGATATCAGCTTCCTCACGTTCGGACTCGAACACCAGCGCACACACGGGGTCGATGATCATTTCAATGAACGCGATATGGATGGGGCCGAAAAGGATCGGCAGCCCCAATACGAGAGGGAGTAAGGCAAAACCCGCTAGTGGTACATGCACCGCGAAGATGAAGGCCATGGCCTTGCGGATGTTATCGTAGATGCCACGCCCGAGCCGGATGGCTTGTACGATAGAGCCAAAATCATCATCAAGGAGGACGATCGCGGAGGCTTCACGTGCGACATCAGTGCCGCGCTTGCCCATGGCGATGCCGATATGCGCGGATTTAAGCGAGGGAGCGTCATTGACGCCGTCTCCAGTCATCGCGACGACTTCGCCTGCGGCCTTATAAGCATTCACAATCCGCAATTTCTGTTCAGGCATGATCCGCGCAAACACCGCAACGCGGCTGAGGTGGAGGGCGAGCGTCGCATCATCCATCACCTCAAGCTCCGGCCCGGTCAGCACCTCTCCGTCTGAAATGCCCGCCTGAAGCGCGATGGCGCGTGCGGTCGCAGCATAATCGCCAGTGATCATCACGACGCGAATTCCTGCGCTGCGGCACTCCGCGACGGCATTGGGCACGCTCTCCCGGATGGGATCGGCAAGGCCAACGAGACCCATCAGCTTGAACTTGTAATCGCGCTGCGATTTGGCCCATCTCTTGTCGGTGGTATGCGCCATCGCAACACCGAGAACCCGGATGCCTTGCGCGGCCATCGCATCGACCGCTGCCGTCATCCGCCGCTGCGCCGCCGGAGCCAGATGGCAAAGGCTCGCAATCGCCTCGGGCGCGCCCTTGGCGGTGATGACATAATCGCCTTTGGGATTTACCCCTTTCCAGATGTTCGACATTGCGAGCAAATCGGGCTGCAAGCTGTAGCTGTGCACATGGCGGTATTCAGCAGGCATGGGTGGCGCGGTCGCGTGCAAGGCGACTTCCATCGGATCAACCGGCACTGTTGCACTGGCGAGGATGCTGGTCTCAAGGATCGCGTGAAAAAGATCGGGAATTTCAACACCGGCACGCAGATCGGTGGTTTTGCCCGATACCAGCCAGACCTGCGAAACTGCCATTCGGTTCTCGGTGAGCGTCCCGGTTTTGTCGGTACACAAGACAGTCGCCGAACCCAACGTCTCGATCGCGGCAGACCGGCGCGTCAGAACGCGCGCCTTGCCGATCCGCCACGCCCCCATTGCCATGAAGATCGTGAGCACTACGGGGAACTCCTCGGGCAACATCGACATGCCGGTGGCAATGCCCGCAAGGACTGCCTGCATCCAATCGCCGCGCACAAGCCCGTAGAGCAAGACCACGAGCACTGCGACCGCGCCGCCACCAATGGCACTCAACTTGACGATCCGCGCCGTTTCCAAACGCAGTCGCGGCGGCTCTGGATCAAGCGTCGCTAGCGACTGGCCGATCTTGCCGATCTCGCTCAAAGCACCGGTAGCGACCGTTAAGGCGATGCCGTTTCCCCGCGTCACCAATGATCCTGAATAGATATAGGGTTGACGGTCTCCTCCGGGGCGGTGCGCGGATTCTGCTGCCCCCACCTTCTTATGCACCGGCAGCGCCTCGCCCGTCAGCAGTGATTCATCGGCTTGAAAGTCATGCGCTTCCAACAACAAAGCGTCCGCTGCTACCCGGTCGCCTTGTTCGAGCACGAGCAGGTCCCCGCGAACCACGTCGCGCCCGGCGATCCGCACTCGCTCGCCGTCTCGAACGACCATCGCGCGCGGAGCCGAAAGGTCGCGTAGTGCCTCGAGCACATGTTCAGTCCGGGTTTCCTGAACCACCGTCAGGGCAATTGAAAATAGCGCAAAGGACAGCAAGATCAGCGCCTCGGTGAGATCGCCCAACACCAGATAGGCCACGCCACCGGCCAGAAGCAGCGCCAGCATCGGTTCGCGCAGAACTTCGCCGACGATCTTCAACGTGGAACGCGATCCTGTGCGCGGCAATTCATTGGGGCCGTCTGCGGCAAAGCGAAGCTGCGCTTCGCCGTCAGTCAAACCTCTCATGTCAGTTTTTGAAAGACCGGACGTCACCATGGTCAACGACCTTTTCCAATATCGCTGTAGGCGGATCGACAACCGCAGCTCGGTGTTATTTTCCCGATTTCATCATCATTTGCTGCTGGAGCATCAGGCTTTCCATCATTTGATGCATCATCGCCATATGCTTGCCCATCTTTTCCATATGGGCAGCGTCCATTGTCATTGGCATTGTCATTGCCATTGGCTTCGCACTCATCATCGAGGA
>JANNLW010000506.1:0-1740 GCA_031397145.1 Sphingomonadales bacterium
GTTTGCGGTCCCACGCCGGGAACCGGGCAGTAGCTGGTCATTGACCAGTTCTGTCCCGACGCCTTGGAGGAAATATCGAAGAACGTTTGTAGATCAAGCCCAAGCTTGCGCGCCAGTTCAAAGGCCTCGCAGGTTGCGATCATCGACGCGCCGAGCAGCATATTGTTACAGATTTTAGCAGCCTGCCCCGCCCCGCTTGCCCCAGCATGGATAACGGCCTTTCCCATTTTGGCGAGGATCGGTTCGGCGCGCGCAAAGGCCTTGTCGGTGCCGCCAACCATGAAGGTCAACGTGCCTCCATTGGCCGCAGCGATCCCGCCGGAAACCGGCGCATCAACCATGTCATAGCACTTGGCCGCAGCATCAGTGCTGACCTTGCGCGCCGTGCCAACATCAATGGTCGAACAGTCGAGAAGGATTGCCGTGGCCGGCGCATGGCCAATCACGTCATTTTCATAGACCGCTTCAACAATCTTGCCATTGGGAAGCATTGTCACGACGGCATCAACCCCGGCAACGGCTTCGCGCACATTGGTAAAGATTTCGCAGCCATTGTCCTTCGCCTTGGCGAGTGCCGCATCGACGAGATCAAAGGCGTTGACACAGTGTCCAGCTTTCACAAGGTTTGCGGCCATTCCGCCGCCCATATTGCCAAGTCCGATGAATGCGATCTTTGTCATTTGCCTGTCCAGTTTCCTGGGCGCTTCTCGACGAATGCCGCCATGCCTTCCTTCTGGTCCGCGCTTCCGAACAGCCCGTGAAACAAGCGCCGCTCGAAAATGACACCCTGCTGCAAAGTCATCTCGAACGCGGCATTGACCATTTCCTTGGCCGCGATCGTTGCTAGCGGCGCCATGCCGGCGATCACTTCGGCGCTTTTAAGCGCCTCAGCAAGAAGATCGGCAACCGGGACGACCTTTGCGACCAAGCCTGAGCGCTCAGCTTCAGCCGCATCCATCATCCGGCCGGTCAAACACATTTCCATTGTCTTGGCCTTACCAATCGCGCGCGTCATTCTCTGCGACCCACCCATACCCGGTGTAACGGCGAGTTTGATTTCGGGTTGTCCAAACTTGGCGTTGTCGGCGGCGATAATGAAGTCCGCCATCATAGCCAGTTCGCAACCGCCGCCGAGCGCAAAACCGGCAACAGCTGCAATCCAGGGTTTGCGGGTTGCCGTCACGCGATCATAGTCGGCGAAAAAATTGCCACCATACATGTCGGCAAAGGACTGGCTCTGCATTTCCTTGATGTCCGCGCCAGCGGCAAATGCCTTTTCAGAGCCGGTCAGGACGGCGCAGCGCTGGCTGTCATCCGCATCGAATGCCGCGAAGGCCGCAATCAGTTCAGCAAGTACCTGGCTGTTGAGCGCGTTGAGGGCCTGTGGCCGGTTGAGGGTGATGAGTGTCACCGCGCCTTTAGGCTCGACCAGAATCGTTTCATAACTCATAGCGGCTTCCATTCCTCGTACGAGGGCAAGTGTGCGAAAATTTCGTCGAGCAATCCATCGGTGACACCTTCGGGCGTCGCCGGGTTCCATTTGGGAGCATTGTCCTTGTCGATGATGACAGCGCGGACGCCTTCGACAAAATCGTGGCGCACAAGCACGCGGGAAGCAATGCGATATTCCATCGCCATATTGTCCGCAAAGGATTCAAGTTTTGATCCGATAGACAATTGCCGGAGCGCAACCTTGCATGTCTGGGGTGATTTTGTTTTCAGTGCGGCAAATTCCTTTTG
>JANNLW010000019.1:0-12132 GCA_031397145.1 Sphingomonadales bacterium
GACCCTGACGCCATAGCGCCCATCCATGTTGACGATCTCACCCTTGGCAATCAAAGTACCATTGGCAAAAATGTCGAGCAGGTCATTTGCCTGGCGATCGAGTTCAACCACACTGCCTTCACCTAGGTTTAGCAGATCTGCAAGGCGCATCGAGGTCGAGCCGACTTCGACAGAAACGCGCATCGAAACGCCTGATAGCAGGTCGAAATTCTGATCCGGCCGGACAGATGTAAAATTCGCGTCCAACGGGCGAGGGGCTTCTGACATGTCACTCATAGACTGTGTTTCCTTCTTCAATGCGTTCGATTTTTATCGAGGTGCGGCCGTTTGAGTCTCCGACACTTCCACGGGCAAAGACACGGCCCGCGACAGTGATCGGAACCTGGTTTGGCAGGCAGACCGGAATAATGTCGCCGGGGCGCAGGGTGAGAAGTTGCGCTAGCGGCAATTCCGGCCGGGCGAAGATTGTGCGAACCGGCAGCTGAACCTGCATCACGGCATCCGATAAGCGGCTTTGCCAGACCGGATCGATTTGTGGTGATTCTTCTGACTCCGGGGCCGCGACCAGTTGCGGTACGGTTCGTAGCAGCGACAACGGGTAGACCAGATCGATCGCGTTCTGCTTTCCATCCTGATCCTCGGCAAAAAAATGCTGCACGGCAACCTGGCGGGTTCCGGGAACAAGCGTCGGGGTCGAGCCACTATGGTCAAGTTTTGCGGCGACCGGCTCAATCGCGACCATTTCTGCCCAGGATGCAGCAAGCATTGGGGCGATTTTTTCGCCGAGGCGGCCAAAAAAACGGTCTTCCGCAGCACTCAACTCAGTGCGCTTGGTCGGAATATTTCCGTCTCCGCCATAGTAGCGGTCAACCAATTGAGTGACATATGACTGCGGAACTGCGAGCAGCATGCCGCCTTTGAGGGGAGCCATCCTGTACCGGCAAATTGCGCGCAGGTCGGTTGACTGGTCGCGCCAATCCTCAAACGTTGTAATCGAAGTATCACCACAAATGACCTTTGTTCCAGCGGCGCCATGCGATCCAAGGACATCTGCCAGTCCCGCAGAAAATTGCGAACCAACCCGATCGAGACCCGGAAAAGCCGAAGTTTCGTCGCTGATGCGGAAGAGCGACGCCGGCTTGAGCGTCTGCGTTGGGTTTTCAGTGCTCACTGGATCACCAAATTCGTGAAATAGACGTTGTCGATCCCGCCAAAGCCTTCTTTCTCACGCAAAACCTGATTGATTGCCCGTGTAAGCTGACGTTGAAGCAGCTGTCGGCCATCGGGCGTTGACAGAACCGATGCTTCCTGCACCGAAATGATCATCAGAACGGAGGAGCGGATTGGAACAATCTGACGTTTTATGTTGTTGATGACCCGGCTGTCATAATAGGTCGCAAGGCTAAGCCCGACCTGTGCAAATCCACTTCCATCCGCAAGATTGGCCGTGAATTGTTGCTCAATCGGGAAATAGGTCACTTCATATCGTTTTGGATCGACAGGCGCCCGGTCATTTTTTACGGAAACTGTTCCGATTTTCGGGGCAGGGGCTTTTTCATCTTCGCCGTCGGCAGGGGCTTCCTGAGGCTCCTCGCTTCGAACGACAAGCTTCGGACGATGAGGATCTTCCTGCTCTTTCGCGCCGGTTTGGCCGATACCGGCATAGATCCCGACACCTGCTCCAGCACCTGTCAGGATAAGGGCACCCAATCCTAACAAGATGAACTTCTTGGCCTTTCCTGGCTTTTTTCCGTCGACGCCATTTGCCTTCGCGGCGTCTTTTTTTACGCTCATTTCAAGTCTCCGTGATCATGCGTAACGACCATCGCGTTGCACCTGTTCAGGCGCATCGGGGGCGTCGGTTGGGGTGATAAAATTTTCGATGAGAGATACCGGGCGCGCAGCACCGCCGTGGTGCTGCGAATGCCGGGCGTCGCTCGAAAACATCTGGGTGTCGGCCAACCTTACGCCTTGCGCGCGAAGTTCATCTGCAAGGCGCGGATGGGCGGCCGTCAGGATGGACTGGGCGCTGTCGCTTTCTGTGCGGATCGTGAGTGAAATGCCGGAGTGCGACCGCGATACGTCTATATCGAGCCGTCCGAGTTGGTGGGGCATCAGGCGAAATGACAGACGATCCTTGCTGTCTGATGTGCTGGCGATGTCCTGAGCGAGTTCACCCAGCCAGCGCTCGTTGCGAACAAGGTCAAGTTGGCGATCAAGGATTGTATCAATGTTAGACACCGGCGCATTGACGATTGCAGACAACGCGGATGCCGTGGTCGGCAAATCGGACACGCTCTTGATCGTTGGTATCGCGACGGAATCCTGAACAATATTGGCTGTCGTCGTCAATGTTTCGGAGACTTCGGGCTTGTGCGAAGATACAATATTGGCCGCTAATCCGCGAGTAAGACGGATTTCTGAAGTAGGAATAATTGTAGATGCGGCTTCTGAGACAAGCGCCCGGTCATTGGCGGGCTTTGATACGATGGCTGCATGTTTTGCTGTCGACGGCGATTGGAGCTGTATTTCACTGATTTGTTCTTCGATATGTGCGGCAAAAGAATCAGGGTTCTTGTTGGCGACTTCAAGATATTTGGGTAAATTGTCACTTTCCGACATTGCCATGGGCACTGCCTTTTGCGTGGCATTTGCACGATCCGGGCTTTTCGGTATCTCAAGTGTTGCCTCGTCGAGTGCGACAGCAGATTCTGTAACAGGAACTGGCGACTGCGATACTTGCATCGTCGAAGTAATAAAGGCGTTCGGCTCAGCCGAGATTTCACGCGCAACCGGCCCTACTTCAATAGTCTCGTCTCGTCGATCATCTGACTCGCTCTGGTCGACACTCGTATCCTCGAGGTCCTTGGAAGACGTCGCAGTAAGCTCTCGTTCGGGTTCGCGAGTAGCGTGGGCCAATGGCTGATAAGCTGGCTTCCGGGTGGTTATTGGGAGAGCGATCGGCGTGGCCGCGGAGGAAATGACTGGCGCAGGGGCAGGTTCATCTTCGGTCGGCAGTGCAGCCAAAACCTCGGGCGACTTGCCGAGCACTCTTGGTGATATGCCAACAGGCGAGAGCGCAAACACAAGAGCGTGAGCCTGGGCAATTGCAGGGCCGGCCTCATCGGGTGGGGTCTCAGAAATTTTTGAAGGCCGCAATACGTCCAGCGTTTCCAATGTCAGGGCGTTGTCTGCGTTCTCGACCGGTTTGACTGCCTTTGAAGAATGCGGGTCAATATCCATCAGACTAGCAAACACTTCAGATGGCATGGCCATATGCGGACTGGCCAAGAGAGCGATCTGCGACGTAGCCGCTGGCATCGGTCCAATATCCAAACTCATTTTGCTCCTCCCAGCGCCGTGCTGCGCTTGCGAAACGGTCGGTTCGCATCTGAGCGTTTGGCTTGTTCGTAGGTTTCCAGCTGCAATGCACGGTCGCGGAGTTTCTCGGCGCCTTGCTCGCGGCTTTTTGCAAATGTCCGTTCCGTGATCGAGCGGACCCGGGTGTGTCTCGCGCCTTCAATAGGTGCGGCAAGATCTGACTGGGCGGCGTCAAGCCGGCCTGCCATTTCGGCCATTGCTTTTAGTGCAAGACCATTTGTGAATTCGGCGTCGGGTTTCAGGGTGGCACGCAAGCTCGAAAGGCGCTCAGAAATCCTATCCAGATTGGCCAAGGCTGCTTCAGCGTTTGCCAGTTTCGCGCGGGCGACGCGATGCTCCAAATGGCGAACTCGCAGAATTCTCTCTCGCTTTTGAGACAGGCTCGTCATTTCCCGAACCTTTCCACAAGTTCTGCGCAGGATTGGGCGAGAGTGACGCTTTCCGCTGCATCCTGGCGCAGGAATGCCAGCATGTCGTCACGACGACTAATTGCCTCATCAAGCGCTAGATCGTTGCCAGGCGCGTACGCGCCCATGAGCAAAAGATCGCGATTTTCTTCGTAGAGCGACCAGAGTTGCCGAAAGCGGGCGGCTGCAATTGCATGTTCGCGATCGATCACGTCGACCATCGTCCGCGAAAGCGAGCGCGATACGTCGATAGCGGGATAGATGCCTTGTTCCGAAAGGCTTCGGGAAAGGACAATATGGCCGTCAACAATTGCCCGCGCTGCATCGACGACAGGATCGTCGTTGTCGCCCCCGTCTGCCAGAACGGTGTAGATTGCGGTAATTGAGCCGCCGGTGCTTCGGTCAGCGCCAGCACGTTCAACCAGGCGCGGGATAATACTGAGCGCTGAAGGCGGATAGCCCTTCATCGTTGGTGGCTCGCCAAGCGATAGCCCGATTTCACGCTGTGCATGTGCAACTCGCGTCAAGCTGTCGATCAGGAGAAAAACATTCTTGCCTTCGTTGCGGAAATACTCTGCGATCGCTGTTGCGCGCATTGCCGCGCGAAGCCGTAACAGTGGCGGGTGGTCCGCCGGCACAGCAACCACAGCTGTGCGCTTGCGCATCGTTGGTGTCAGTTTTGTTTCAAGAAAGTCGCTGACTTCACGGCTTCTTTCGCCGACAAGTCCCACGACCATGACATCGCATTCGGCGCCTGCCAGCATCTGTCCCATGAGAACGGATTTACCGACGCCCGAACCCGCAATGATTGCGACGCGCTGGCCCTGACCGATGGTCAGCAGTCCGTTGATACTGCGCACGCCCATATCAAGAGCGCGGATGACGCGCCCACGGAACAGAGGGTTGGCGCGGCGACCCGCGAGTGGCCAGGTGAAGCGGCTGGCAATAGGGCCGCGACCGTCAAGCGGATCACCATGTGCATCCACAACGCGGCCGAGCAACCCTGCGCCGCAAGCGGCAAGCCCGCCATCGCCATCGGGCAAGACACGACTACCGGCCACAAACGGTGCATCACCGTCGAACGGTAAAATTATGCTTCGATTGCCTCGAAAACCAACGACCTCACCGCGGACCGGGGCATGCGATGGGGAGACAATTTTGGCGGTCGAACCAAGAGGCTGCGCGAAACCTTCTGCCTCAAGCATCAATCCTTCATGTGCGACAAGGGTGCCGACGCGGCGTGGCGCGGCAGTCGCAATATCAATATGGCCAATCAGGGCTTCGGCGGATTTCATCAGACGGCTGCTCATGTAACGACATCCATCAGACCGAGCTCGCTACGAAGCGCATCGAGATAGAGCGACGTGCCATGCTCGATCCAGCCGGCGGAGCAATCGATCCGAACATCCCCTCTTGCGAGTGAAGAGTCGCCCTCGATTTTGAGGCTCGTGCGCAAACCTTCGAGAAGGGGAACGTCTTCCGGGTTGACGCACAGGGTTCGGGCGTTGTCACATTCTGCAATCAGCGCAGCAGCAGCAGAAGCGCGGTGAGACAGGCGGTCGGCGTCAATCTGGGCCTTTCCGACAACGTCGGTGACAAGGCGGTAGACGGTCTCGCCGATTAGCATTGCGAGTTCTTCGCTTGATTCTGGCTGCAATGCGCCAACGCTTTCTACAAGGCGCTGCAGGGCAGCGCGTTCCACCTCGAAGGCGTCTTGCGCCTCGCGGCGACCATCTTCGAAACCGAGTTGATAGCGATCAGCAACGGCCGGCCATTCGCCGTTCGTCGGAGCATTCTTATTCGAAGGGACACTATCTATCCGCGCGAAGTTACCGGGCACAAAACCTGATTTCGGCGAAGCGGCGTCAACGATGCGAATGGCGCGGACGATAGAATCAGACATAGTCCTCTCCCGGCCCGCCGAGCATGATCGTGCCTTCATTCGCCATCTGGCGGGCGATTGCGATGATCGCCTTCTGTGCTTCTTCGACTTCAACGCGCTTGACCATTCCGCGTTCTTCCATTTCATCGCGGATGGTCTGCGCAGCACGCGCCGACATGCAGCCGAACATGCGATCTGCCAACGCCGCGGGGGTGCCTTTCAGGGCAAGTGTCAGGATTGCGGAGTCAACAGTGCGCATAAGCGCGCCCAGATTCTTGTCGTTGAGTTCCATCAGATTGTCGAAGATGAACATTTCATCCTCGATCTGTTGGCCGAGAACCTTGTCGCGCTTCTTTAAGCCCTTCAGCACGCGTTCGCCGTCCTGCTTGGCCATTTTGTTCATGATCCGAGCAGCGTCTGATCTGCCCCCGATGCTGACCTTAGGCTTGCTCTGTCGGACGTCGGCAAAACGGCTCAGTACATTCTCGAGATCGCCAATCGCCTCGCTGCTGACCGTTCCGAGGCGCGCGGCGCGCATCATCAGGTCGGACTGCAAGTCATCGTTGAGCAGTTTTAGCACTTCGGCCGCGACATCGGGATTAAGTGACGCGACGATCAAAGCCCCCACTTGAGGGTGTTCCTGGGCTAGAATTTTTACGATCGTTTGGACTTCCATCCATTTCAAGATTTCGAGTGCGCGGACGCTGTCTCGGGGTGCGACAGCACCCAGCACGTTGTCAGCGCGAACATTTCCCAGCGCCTGAGTTATGACATTGCGGATTCGGGGTTCGGCTCCAACCGCGAGTGAGGAAACCTGCCGCGTGCGCCCGATAAACCGGTCGAGTGCCGCCTCGACTTCCGCTTCGCTGGCATCGGCGACGTCATACATCGCCTTTCCAAGTTGGCGGACGTCTTCGGGATCAAGGTCGCGCATGATTGCGGCGGCTTCTTCGTCCCCAAGCAGCATCAAGAGGATCGCAGCCGCAAAAGGCCCCTCAAGCGGAGGCGGGCCAGCATAGACCTCATCATCATTGAGTGTTTCGGCGTCGTCATCCATTGCTGCGCTCCTGAACGAGCTGACGGACAACGAGGGCGGCTCTCCCTGAATCCTGTTTGACGAAATTGCGCACCAACGCTGCGCGTTCTTCATAGCTTGGCGCGGCTTCGATCATTTCGAGTGTTATGTTGCGATTCAGATGCCCGGAAGCCCCCGGTGCGGTTGCACCAATCAGTTTTCGTTCGAGTTCTGCTTCTTCGGCGGCAACTTCGGATTTTTCCCGCAGTATCCTGAGCAGGGGCCTGCCAACAAACAACAGCACAAGAATGGCGACGAGTGCCCCACCAATCTGCCGAAGTCCGACCATCAATAGCGGACTATCCCACCACTTGGCGATGCTTTCAGGTGCTTCGGCAAAGGGGCGCGCCGAAATGGCAACAATATCACCCCGGGCGGCATCAAAACCAACGGCTCCTTTGACAAGGCTATCAATCTGACCAAGTTCAATCTTTGAGCGCTTCTTTCCACCAACTGCATCACGCAAGGCAACGGCGACCGTCAGACGACGCACGCGACCTACAGGTTGGTGCGTAACCGAGATTTCGCGCCCAACGTCAAAGTTGCGTGCGTATGTTTCAGCAGACTCCCCACTGGTGATTGGAGCATTCGGTGTGGCGGTTGTCTGCACGCCGCCGGGCGCAACCGCGACCTGCGTGGCTTGTGGGGCCTTGTTCGAAAGGGCTCCAGGAATCCCTATGGCCGGGGTTTCGCTTGTGGCGTTTGTCGATTTGTTCCCTTCTTCCCGACGCAGCGCCCGATCGTCCTTGGGATAGGATTCGCGTGTGGACTGGCTTTCGGCGAAATCGACGTCAGCATGAACTTCGGCACTGAAATTGCCCATGCCCAACATTGGCGCCAGCAGCGCAATCACGGCCGTGCGATAACGCTCCTCCACTTTGAGCTGGAGTTGAAAATTTTTGTCGTCCGAGCCGGAATCGTCCTGGGATAGCAATGCACCGGTCTGGTCGACGACGGATACATCGGCCGGTGACAGTCCTGGAACCGACGATGCGACAAGGTGCTTGATCGCGCCGACTTGGGGGGTCGAAAGTGATCGCCCAACTTCCATCGTCAACATCACGGAGGCGGCCGGTGCGGAATCATCGCGCACAAAAGGGCTTGGCTCCGGTGTTGCCAGATGGATGCGCGCACTTTTGACGGAATCAATGGCTTCAATTGTTCTTGCAAGATCAGCTTCGCGTGCGCCGCGCAGGGTTTCGCCTTCAAGTGCGCGGCTGGCGCCCATCGGCAGGGCGCTCAACAGGGCGTCTCCACCTGGCGCTGCCTTGGGAAGGCCTTGCCCGGCCAGCATCATCCGGGCCTTGTAGACGTCGTCCTCGCCGACTGCGATGCTCCCCGTGTCCCGGTCCATTGAATAAGCAATGCCCCCGGCAGTTAAAGCGTCGGCCACAGCGGATTTGTCTGCATCCGCAAGGCCGGCATAGAGAGGCGTCTGGCTGGGGCTCTGCAAGGCCCACCAGGCAGCACCCGCCAGCAAAAGAGCGCCTGCACCACCAAGAGCGGGCAGCGACCGGCGTACGGCCGGCTGGCCAGCAAATGCGCGAAGTGCCGATAACGGATTGGGCGTGACCGCAGCCATCCGCAATTGCGGGGTGGAAAGCGGAGTGGCGCCAGCCGGGATCACTTCCTGGTCTGACATGTTATACCGGCATGTTCATGATGTCGCGGTAAGCCGAAAGCAGTTTGTTCCGGACCTGAAGCGTTGCTTCGAACCCGATCGATGCTTTTTGCCGCTCAAGCATCACTTGCACTATGTCGTTGGTATCGCCGCGCTCATATGCGGCTGAGAGGTCACCCGCCTTTGTTTGCTGGGCATTGACGTTGCGAACGGCATCCGTCAGCGTCTGGCCAAAAGTTGCAGATGAAGGTTCCGAACCGCCCGATACCTCGTGCCCGGCTGCGCGCTGAAGCGCAGTGTTCTGACCAATGATCGTTGACCGCATTTGTAGCAGCCTGCCCGGATCGATCGCAGTCATTGTGCCCCTTTACTTCCCGCGTCGTGAATGACTCATCAGACCATGAAGCAAAGAGCGTGCCAGATTTTTGGATCCTCTCAATTGCGTGGGTGTTGGCACTTTGAAAGCGACCAAAGGCGCGGCTAAACAGGCAAGTGTCAAAAAACTGATATCTCCGCCTAAACCAATTGCATCTGTCGTCGTTTTACTCCTCCGAGGCTGCTCAATCCCGAGGGCTGCCCCATTTGGCAAATGCCTGAAAGGACTAGAAATGACTGTAATCAATACAAATGTGAGCGCTCTTCGTGCTCAGAATAGCTCGCGCATTGCGACCCACATGCAAGGCCAGGCAATGGATCGCCTGTCGAGCGGCAAGCGCATCAACAGCGCAAAAGACGATGCGGCCGGTCTCGCGATTGCAACCCGGATGGACGCAAAGGTTCGCGGACTTTCGCAAGCGATCCGCAACTCGAATGACGGTATCTCTCTCGCGCAGACCGCCGAAGGCGCGATGCAGGAGAGTTCGAATATCCTCGTTCGCATGCGCGAACTGGCTGTCCAGGCATCCAACGGAACCTCGACCCTGTCAGACCGTACGGCGCTTCAGGCTGAAACTACGCAGCTGATCTCGCAGCTTGGCGATATCGCCACACGCACTGATTTCAACGGAACTGCCCTGCTTGATGGCACCGCCAACATCAACATCCAGACGGGTGTGAACTCGGGCGATACTGTCAACATCACGATCGGCGATCTTCAGGCTGCCGGCCTTGGTGTAGCAGCTCTCGATATCAGCACTGTTGCTGGTGCAGGAACGGCGCTTGGCCTTGTTGATACAGCTATCAACACCGTTGCCTCCAGCCGGGCGACACTCGGTGCGGTTCAGAACCGTCTGGAATCGAACGTCAACAATCTGACATCGACTGTAACAAACCTGGCAGAAGCCAAGTCGCGCATTGAAGATACTGATTATTCAATGGAAACGACCAAACTGGCGTCAGCCCAGATCCTTGCTCAGGCATCGACGGCGATGCTGGCGCAGGCCAATCAGAGCCAGCAGGGCGTTCTCAACCTGCTTCGCTAAACCAAAAACTACTGTCACTTGCTGGCCTCGGCGACATTGTTCGCCGGGGCCAGTTTTTTCGTTCGTTGCAAAGGCCGCGATTTCAGGCAAGAATTTTGTTCAACCGCGCATAGGCCGCCTCTGAAAGATCGATGAGTAGTCCGTCACCGTCCTCTGGCGAGATCCTTTTTACGATTGTCCCCGAATCCATCATGGCCTCGATGTAGCGCAAAACGGTGCTGGTCGGTGCGTTGGCCGCGACACAGACGCTGATGATGCTGATGCATCTTCCTTCGCTACGTTGAATAAACAGATCCAGCAGAATATCCCATCCAGGGTTCGAAAGCAGGGGCCCGTCGAACATGGTATCCGCCTGTCGGCTTATATCAAGAAGGCGCCGAGCGGTTGACGCGTTGCGCACGAGATCATGGTCTGTGAATGGATCAGGGGCCTCGACATTGCCGCTCTTCTGATCAGCAATGGCTGAGATGCGCGCGATTTCCCTTGCAGATCTCGCAACCGCTAAATCGCTTACCTTGTTGATGTCCTGCCTATCAAATCGCGGCTCTTCTTGTTTTGGTGGCAGATTCATGCGTTACGTTCCTGCCGTGTACTAGCGACGTGTGCCATCATTTCTGGCTCGCCCAACAATCCTTGGGACCGCATGCTCAAATAGCCGCCACGCGCGATGATGATATGGTCGTGAACGGCGACGTCAAAGGGCTCGCAAGCTGCGATCAGCTTCTTCGTTAGTGACACATCATGACGGCTCGGTGTCGGGTCTCCACTCGGGTGGTTGTGGACGAAGATCAGCGCCGTCGCATCCAGATCAAGAGCATTGCGGACCACTTCTCGCGGATGCACCTGCACTCCGGCAACGGTGCCTTCCCACATGACCCGGTCAGCAAGCAGACGATTGCTCGAATCCAGAAAGAGAACGCGAAACACTTCGCGTGTCAGTTGGGCCATATCGTGATGCAAATAGGCGAGCAACTTCTCGGCAGTCGAAACGATGGGGCCGGGCAAGGCTTCACGCCTAAGAACCCGGCCCAGTGTGCGAGACAGGTCAGCGAGCAGACTGGAAACGTCTGCAGGCCAACCAGGCACTTGCGCGCTTTCGTACTCAAAACGTTTGAGCACACGCGGCAGTGTTCCGAATGTATCGATCAGGTTGTTGCTAATATGGGTTGCGCGTTCACCGACCAAGCTGCGAATGAGTGCGGCAAGAAGGCGTTTGTCTTCGTTCAGTTCTGCATTCGCCTGCGCGATCTGTTCGTTGCGACGACGAGAATGATCAGCTGCAGATAGCTCCAAGCCCCCTGAGCCACGCCGAGTCCGTAGGAGACGAGATTCTCCCCGAAAAACATGACCAGCTGAGTCAGGATTGGCAAAAGCTGGAATGCGACGATTGGGAGCGGCCAAAATCTCTTACTCCTCAACGCGATGAATAGAAGGAGAAGGGATGCGATCGAGTCCGATGCCAGAATTCCATATTGCGGTCGCAACCAGTTTGGATTCCCTAGCTTGTAAAAGAGAAAAGTTGCGAAGTAGGCGACGACCAATATGGATGCGACTTGGCGTTCCTCGCGGCCGCCAGCCCTGAAGGCGTACGCCGATGCCGACAGGACCGAAGTCCAAAAAATCCAGAAACCCATTCATTGGCTTCGAACACAATGTCGGCATCGGCGTCAATCCCTGCCAGTCTTCAGGCCGCGCGATCAGTGACAAGTTGCAGCGGTGCACTTTCTGCGAGCAGTGCTGGTTTCCAACCCATCCCACTCATTCGCGTGCCAAGGCCTATTTCCGCCTGCACTTTTGAGAATGCGTTGTGTGCCGCGACGATCTTGGCGCGCGCTTCGTGCAATGCAGCCAACGATTGACCGGTGAGTGCAATCGCATCCTGGCCGACCACCGCAGATAAGTGCGCGCGTTTGCGGGCAGCTGGAACGGCCGTTGTTAGTTCTCCAGCGAACGCAAGTGCTTCATCAATAGCGGATTCAAGTGCGTGTAGTTTGGCTGCGACATCTTGCGCCGCACCGAGACGATCATTCAACATATTATTCTCCTTTCGCGTGGACTGGGGGGTCCACACGCCTAAAATGTCATCAGTGGGTAAAAACTAAGCCCCGACTCAGTAGATACGGGACAGGCCCTCAACTACGCTCACGAGTATTGCGAACCCAAACACTCCCGCCAGCATGATCACCAGTACAGCAAGAAGGCGCCAAGTGGTCGAAAGATCGTTCTCATACCCAGACTGCGAAAGGATCGATGAAAGCATCCGAGGTTTTGCAGTGGACTCAAACATGCCAAAATAGCTTGCTTGAGCTTCGTGAAGCGTCGAATTGGCGTTGCTACCGCCCATC
>JANNLW010000042.1:0-2479 GCA_031397145.1 Sphingomonadales bacterium
ATCCTGCGCGAGGCGTTGAGGACATCCGGATGAGCCGCTCCGACACCGCCACAAAAAAGCTTTGCACCGGCACCGGTTCCGGTCGATTCGACGATTGGTGCGGGAATGCCTGGATTGGTGCGCGCAAATTGTTCCGCTACCGCCTTGGTGAACGGATAAACGGTGGAGGATCCGACAATGCGGATGTTGCGGCGCATCTGCGCCCAGGCGGGAACGGCGGCAACGGCGGTAACGCTCACAGCAAGCGCAGCAACGATCACCTTTGTGGATGTTTTCATGATAACCCCTGAAACTGGATAATGTTCCTGGCGACTCGCTCGCCCGGACCACCGCCGCATTAGGCGGCGTACATTCCAGTTCCGTGACAATCAGGTTTCAGATTTGTGACAGCGCTGTGGGGCCAGCCATGAACTTACTCGGTTTCGGCGGGAGCCTCATCGATGTCAACGCGACGCGGACGGCCGCGACGGCGCGGAGCGGGGGCGGGTTCTTCCGTTTCAATCGCAAAATCAGGAATCGGAGCGACCATGCCGTCGCTGCCAAACGATGGAGGAAGCACATTTACATCGATCGTTGCCGGTTCGACCGAATCATCCTCAACGTTGCCACGGTTCGGGTTGTAGCGACCATTGCCCCGATCATTGGCGTAGCGATCGTTCCGGTCTCGATCATTGTTGTTGCGTTCATTGTTGTTCCGGTCTGGGCGTGGACCGCGGTCACCACGGTCATTGCGTTCGCGATTGTCCTGACGGCGCGGTGGGCTACGATCCTCGTCACCCTGTTCGGCGTCAATGCTCTCGGACGAGCCCTGATCGTCCCCCTCGTCGCCTGACCATTCGTCACGCTGCGGGCGGCTTTCTTCGAAACGGGCGCGGGTTTCCGCAACAACGCGGAAATAATGGTCCGCGAACTGGAGATAATATTCGGTCATCACGCGGTCGCCAGCAAGCTGGGCATCGCGGGCCAGGCTCTTGTACTTCTCAAGAAGCTGGGGCGCATTGCCACGTGCGCGGTTATCGATGCGGTTGCCTTGTTCGCGGCCACCATTTTGTGGGCGCTGTCCACCCCGGCCGCGACGACGGCCAGCCTGACGATTGTTGAGCAAGAAATGTCCCTTTTCTCTGGGGTAAAGCCTGTGTTTCGTGTTTCAAGCCAGCATGACCCCGACCGGGATGTGCCGCAGCACATCTTTCGCCTGCCAAAGCCGGATCATCCTAGTCACAGCCTCAGGTAGTGGGGGTAAGAACGGGATGGCGGCCTCATGGTTTCGCCCCTCCACTCTTGAAACGGGGCCTTAGCTCGCCTTTTGGCCAATTCCAAGGGAAAAATGCAGTATCGCCCTGTCTCTGCCTCCCAGGTCCTGCCGAACCTGTGGATAAAGACCCGATGCCCGGAACAAGCCGGACACGCTTTTCGCCTGTGCGAACCCGATTTCGAGCGCGATCATGCCACCGGGTGCAAGGCGCGCTGGAAGCTGGGGAATCAGTTCGCGATAGTCGTCGAGCCCATCGACACCTGCAAAAAGCGCAGTCGGGGGCTCATAGTCTCGAACCTGCTCCGGCAGAATAGCGCCGATTTCGATATAAGGCGGATTGCAGAGGATGAGGTCGAAACACTCCTCAATGCCCTCTGCCCAGTTTCCGGGGAGGAAATGCAAGCGCTCCGCCAGACCGAGTTTCGCGGCGTTTTCCCGTGCAATAGCCAGCGCTGCAGGTGACGCATCGATGCCCAGTCCGGTTGCACGGGGCCATTCTGAAAGCGCCGCAAGAAGGAGCGCGCCCGATCCCGTGCCTAGATCAAGGATCCGTTTTGGCCCTGCTCGTCCGAAATGGCCGACCGCCGCTTCGATCAGGGTTTCGCTGTCGGGGCGCGGGATCAATACGCCGGGAGCGACGGCAAGGCTTATCGTCCAGAAATCGCGGGTGCCGGTGATGTAGGCCAAGGGTTCGTGCGACTGGCGACGCGCGAGCAAGGTGGCAAACACCGGAGGCGCGCCATCATCGAGATGCCGGAGCAGCATCACTTCGCGCGATACGCCCAGCGCATGCGCCATCAACAGTTCGGCATCGAGGCGCGGGGTATCGCTGACAGGGTCAAGCCGCCGGGCTGCGTCGCTCAGCGCCTCACGCAGTGTCATCCAGCCCTGCCAGCCGCTCGGCTTCATCGGCTTCGATGAGCGCGCGCAGCAATTCGTCCAGCTGCCCTTCGAGGATTTCGGGCAAACGGTGAAGCGTCAGATTGATGCGGTGATCGGTCACGCGGCCCTGCGGGAAGTTATAGGTGCGGATGCGCTCTGAGCGATCGCCCGATCCGACCATCGACTTGCGGGCCCCTGCACGCTCCGAATGAAGCCGCTCGCGCTCCAGTTCATAGAGCCGCGTCCGCAACACGCGCAACGCCTTGGCCTTGTTCTTGTGCTGCGATTTTTCGTCCTGCTGGATGACGACAAGCCCGGTCGGGATATGAACGATTCGGACTG
>JANNLW010000050.1:0-4416 GCA_031397145.1 Sphingomonadales bacterium
TGGCAAGGATGCCGAACTGAAGGTTGAACTGGAAGTGCTCCCGGACGTTCCCGCCCCCAAGATTGACGGGCTCAAGCTGGAACGGCTGACGGTCGAAGCCAATGAGGCGGCAATCGATGCTGCCGTTGCCGAGTTGGCAAACCAGCAAAAAACTTTTGACGATGCACCCAAGGGCCACAAGGCTGCCCTTGGCGATCTCGTCGTGATCGATTTCCTTGGCAAGATTGACGGCGTCGAATTTGACGGTGGCAAGGGTGAAGGCGCCGGGATCGAGCTTGGTTCGGGGCGGATGATCCCGGGCTTTGAAGAAGGCATGATCGGCGTCAAGGCCAATGAGGAAAAGACCATAAAGGTCACGTTCCCAAAGGACTATTCGGTTGATTACCTCAAGGGCAAGGAAGCGACGTTCGATCTGGTCATCAATGATGTCCGCGTTGCAAAGGCGGCAGTTGCGGACGACGCATTTGCCAAGTCGCTCGGCCTCGAGGGACTCGAACAGCTTCGCGGCCTTTTCAAGGGCAATATCGAACAGGAACTCAACGGCCTGACCCGTACGCACATGAAGCGCCGTCTGCTCGATCAGCTTGCGTCTGCTCATGATTTCGATGTGCCGCCTTCGATGGTGGAAGCCGAATTTGACCAGATCTGGAAACAGCTCGAGCATGAAGCGACCCATGAGGCCGATCCCGAAGCCGCGCTGAAGGAAATGGAAGCCGAAAAGGAAGACTATCGCGACATCGCGGTGCGCCGCGTTCGCCTTGGCCTTTTGCTGTCCGAAATCGGTCGTGAGAACAAAATCGAGATTTCGAGTGCCGAGATGAGCCGCCTCATTCAGCAAGCCGCGCAGCAATATGATCCCAAGGACCGCCAGCGCTTTGTCGAATATGTCCAGCAGGATGCAATGGCCGCCGCCCAGCTGCGCGCGCCGCTCTATGAAGACAAGGTTGTCGATTTCCTCTTCGCCAAGGCTCAGATCACTGATCGCGCCGTGACCCGTGAGGAACTCGAGGCCGCGATTGAGGCCGAAGAGGATGAAGGCCATGTCCATGGCCCGGGCTGTGGCCATGATCATCACGATCACGCACCCAAGGCAAAAAAGGCGGCGGCTCCCAAGAAAGCTGTGGCCAAGAAGGAGGCCGCCCCTGCCAAGGCTGAAGCGACACCCGCCAAGGCGGAAAAGGCTGCGAAGCCTGCTGCCAAGAAGGCCGCCGAGCCCAAGGCCGAAGCTAAACCCGCGGCGAAAAAGGCTCCAGCCAAAAGGGCGAAATAAGTTGGATGGGCAGGTTGGTAAGCGGGCCTGCCCCCGATCTGGATACAAATTAATCGAAATTTACCCTGTTTGTGGTTAGGAATACGGGGATGACCGAGACTTGCCCTCGCATTGCCGTCCTGTTGCCCTGCTACAATGAAGCGGCGGCAATTGCGCAGACCGTGGCCGATTTCCGGGCGGCGCTGCCGGATGCGGTCATCTATGTCTATGACAATAACAGCAGCGACGCGACATGCGAAATTGCGCGTGCCGCGGGCGCTATCGTCCGGGTCGAACGGATGCAGGGAAAGGGTAATGTGGTCCGCCGCATGTTCGCCGATGTCGAGGCCGATATCTACGTCATGGCCGATGGTGACGCGACCTATGAGGCCGCCGCTGCCCCGACCTTGGTCAAACAGCTCATCGACGAACATCTCGATATGGTGGTGGGCGCGCGCAAATCCGAGGTCGAAGCCGCCTACAGGCGCGGACACAGGCTGGGCAATGCCATGCTGACGGGGATGCTCGCGTGGATCTTTGGTCGATCCTTTACCGATATACTTTCGGGCTACCGGATATTCTCGCGGCGGTTCGTAAAGAGCTTTCCGGTGCTTTCGTCCGGTTTCGAAATTGAAACGGAGATCAGCGTTCACGCGCTCGAGCTGCGAATGCCGGTCGCTGAACAGGTGACTGCTTACGCTGCGAGGCCTGAAGGCTCGGAATCGAAACTCAATACCTGGCGCGACGGTTTTCGGATCCTCAACACAATTCTGACACTGTTTCGTTATGAACGGCCGATGCAATTCTTCGGGTTCATCGCGGCGGCATTTGCCTTGATGGCGGTAATCCTGAGTATTCCACTGCTTGTCACCTATATGAATACCGGGCTTGTACCGCGCTTTCCCACGGCTATTCTGGCAACCGGGCTTATGATCCTATCGGCTCTCAATGGAATGTGTGGGATGATACTGGACACGGTCGTTCGCGGCCGACTTGAGGTGCGCAGGCTGGCTTATCTCGCCTATCCGGCACCATCGGGCCCCTGATCCGCGCACAGTGAAGTGTGGCATTCGGGCAACGAGTGAGTTGAATTCGTTGTCGGATCGAAGCGAATGGTTCCCAATAAGCGATCACACTGTCAATAATCATCGATCCAACCTTCAACCGTAATTCAGGTTGTTGGCGACTATTCAACGGGAGGCATTGTGAAACATCTGAACAACCTGCGGGTCAAGCCCGCTTCATTGGCTTTGGCCATCTGCCTTTTGGCAAATATCACGCCCGCCCAGGCGCAAACAGCACCTGCAGATGACGGCGCTTCCGAAGCCGAGATTGTCGTCACCGGATCGCGCATCCGCCGGGATCCGACGGATCAGAACCAACCGGTCGTAACCGTCGATCAGTCGGCGATCGCCCAGACAGGGCTCACCGCGATCGCGGACGTACTGCAGCGCCTGCCGAGTGCAGCCGGCGGACTCAACACAAAGGTCAACAATGCCGGCAACGTCGGCGGTCCGCCTGACGGCACCGGCGTCAGCTCCGGCTCGGCGGAAGTCGATCTGCGCTATCTTGGCGCCAAGCGGACACTGATCCTTGTCGATGGCCTGCGCTTCGTCAACGGCTCGGCGGCGGGCGGTATTCCGGCCTCGGTCGATCTCAACTCGATCCCGCTCAACATGATCGAGCGCGTCGAGGTTCTGCAGTCCGGAGCTTCGCCGCTTTACGGTTCGGATGCGGTGGCTGGTGTCGTCAACATTATTACCAAACAGGCGCAAAAGGGGCTGAGGGCCTCTGCTCAATATGGCGCTTTCCGCGCGGGCGACGGCGATACGCAGAACTACGAGGCGAGCTATGGCATCCAGTCGCCAGATTCGGGCACTTCGCTAGTGTTCGGCGGTTATTACACCAAGCAGAGCTCAGTCCGCACCCGCGACCGTTCGATTTCGCAATTCCCGACGCCGGGTGCGACGAGCTGCGCGCCAGGCGGTTGTTCCAGCGCCCCGCCGCTTGGCCGTTACGACGTACTCGGTCAGAGTCTCACATTGAGCAACCCGATCGTGGGTCGCGCGACGGTGCTGGCTGATTTCAGGAATTACAGGGGTAATGCGATTGATGGCTTCAATTTTGCGCCGTTCAACTACCTGCTCACGCCGTCAGAGCGGTACGGCGGTTTCCTCAATTTCAAGCAGGAACTCAGCGACAGCATCAACTTTCGTACGAAACTTGTCTATAATCGCCGTAATTCCACGACCCAAGCGGCGTTTCTCCCGTTGTTCATCGGCCCCGACGCGGGCAATGGCAATTTGCTCGATCGAATTTCGGTTGACGCCACTAACCCGTTCAATCCGTTTGGTGTCACGCTCTCGTCGGGCGTCAATCTTGATGGAACGCCTTCCGCGTTGCCGGCAAACTATTCGACGATCCGTCGTCGCTTTGTGGAAGGTGGACAGCGGGTCTTCTCGCAAAATGTCGATACAATGTCCGTTACGGCGACGCTGGACGGCTCCTTCAACGTCGGCAGTCACAAATGGTATTGGGACATCAACGGCGTCTATGGTCTGAACGATGCGCATCAGGTGTTCACCGGCAACCTTAACGCGGCCAATTTGGCACAGGCTCTCGGTCCGGTCGCCAATTGCGCTGCTCCTTGCGTGCCGTTCAATGTGTTCGGCGGCGCCACGATCGGCGGCCCAGGCTCGATCACCCAGGCGATGCTCGACTACGTGACCTTCGATGAGCGTGACAAGAGCCGTCAGCGGTTGGCCGATTTTACCGCAAACCTCTCGGGCGACCTGTTCGATCTGCCTGCCGGCCCGGTCGGTTTTGCGATCGGCTATGAGCATCGCGATCAGAAGGCCAGTTACACTCCGGACCCGATAATCGTCGCAGGTCTCGGCGCCGATGTGCCGACCAGCCCGGCACGTGGCGGCTTCGATGTCGATGAGTTTTACGGCGAAATCCGCATTCCGCTGCTGAGCGGCAAACCATTTTTCGAAAAGCTTGAACTGGATGGGGCCGTGCGCCATTCGAACTATTCCTCGTTCGGAAGCAACACCACCTACACCGCGTCCGGGCTGTGGAAGCCGACGCGGGACCTGCTGTTCCGTGGTGGATATGCCGAAAGCTTGCGGGCGCCGAGTATCGGCGAGCTCTTTGCCGGGCCGTCG
>JANNLW010000063.1:0-9567 GCA_031397145.1 Sphingomonadales bacterium
GCAGGTGAGCGCGCACTTCGGGCGTATACGTGCGGACCGTCAGTTGAAGGTTCGCCTCATCGGAAATAATGTTGCGTTTTGATCCAGCGTGGAAACTGCCGACCGTCACGACAGCAGTATCGAACGGGCTTGTTTCGCGCGAGATCAACGTCTGGAGAGATGTCACGATGCGGGCCGCCAGCACAATCGGATCGCGAGTCAGTTGCGGCACCGCGCCATGCCCGCCCACGCCGCGTACCTTGATATCGATGCCATCGACATTGGCGAGTGCCGGGCCATCGGTGTAGCCGATCACGCCTGCTGGAAGCGATGAAAGGTCATGAAAGGCAATGACGGTATCGGGCTTGGGAAAGCGGGTGAAAAGTCCGTCATCGAGCATCTTCTTCGCGCCCGCGGCGCGTTCTTCTGCCGGCTGGCCGATCATGACCAGCGTTCCGGACCATTGCGACTTCATCGCCGCCAACCGCCGCGCCGCGCCAATCCAGGCGGTCATGTGCGTGTCATGGCCGCAGGCGTGCATCACGCCAGTCTCGATTCCGCCTGCGCCGAGTGCCTTGATCTTGGACGCGAACGCCAACCCCGTCTGTTCGACTAGGGGGAGTGCATCCATATCGGCGCGGATCAGGAGCGTTGGCCCGGGCCCATTTTTCATGACAGCGACCACGCCATGGCCGCCCACATTGGTGGTGACCTCGAATCCCAGCTTTCTGGCTTCGGCAGCCATCCGGGCCGAGGATTTCACTTCCTCGAAACTCAATTCCGGATTGGCATGCAGTTCGCGATAGATCGTCATCAGTGACGGAAGGTCAGCCGCTATTGCCTCGCGCACGGATTCGGCAGCGGCGGGTGTTGCAACGAGTGCTGCCGCAAGCGCCAGAAGTGTCTTCACGCACTCGCCAGAGTCAGGCAACGGCGTTGTGGTCGCTGGCGTTGATCGTTGCGACGCTGGGCCGGTTCGCGCGTCGCCTCGGACACGTCACGGTCACGCGATGTCAGGGTCAGCATCGGCTTGCAATCAACATATTTGGCTGTTTGCGGCATCTGGACAGTCGCCATGGCTAAAGCGGTCACGAAAATCATGTTTCCATCCTTTTCGATTCTGAATGGCAGGACCTTAGGCCCATCAATGACAAAGGCCAAGTCAGGCTTGCGGTATCAGTTCGATAACGTCCATGACGGATTCAAAATTGGGATAGGGAAGAATCAACCGCCAGCGTTTGGTGCCGATCCGTTCTACGGCTCCCGCCATGTCGCGCGTGGTATCACGACCATATTCCATCGCGCGCGTTTCATCGCCAAGCATCATCGTCCCAAGAAAGATCTGGCGACGGTCGTCACCGGGAAAGATCAGGCCGACAGGTCGCTGCGAACCGTCGGTCTTTGTAAAGCTCATCACTTCGCCTTCATCCGAGACGGTGCAGGCAAAGCCAGGATACACCGTATAGGCAGGCATGGTCGGCGATTTGGTGCCAATCTTGATCACTCGGCAACGATACTCTCCAGCGGCCGGTCCGGCACCGCCGATTGCTGCATCGGGATCGAGGAGCGCGCCTTCACTGGCAATCTTTGCCTGGTTGCCGCGCGCCTTTGCATCATCAAGTGCCCTGACGAATGCAGTTCTCCAAGCCTTGATCCGGTCCATGTCAGCAGATGTGACGACCCTTTTCCAGTCCAGCGCAACAGGCGTCGATGCCGTGACGGGTCTCGCCTGACTACAAGCCGCCAGAGCGGCCAACCCTACAATGATACAAACCCGCTTGGAGGTCATGCGACCCTCTCTCCATTTTCTTTCTGATTAGCAGGCGAGGACGCCGGGTCTAAGCCCTTATTGCGTAGTCCATCCGCCATCGACCGCGAGATTGGCTCCGGTGATCGCGCTCGCGCCTTCGGTACATAGGAAAAGCGCCATTGCCGCGACTTGTTCGGGCATGACAAACTTGCGCTGGGGAATCGCGGCGAGAAGTACATCATTGATCACCTGTTCGCGGGTCAGGCCTCGGGTTCGCATCGTATCCGGGATCTGGTTTTCAACAAGCGGCGTCCAGACATAGCCAGGGGAAATCACGTTTACCGTGACGCCCTGGGTCGCCACTTCCATCGCTACTCCACGGGTCAGGCCAAGAACGCCGTGCTTTGCAGCAATATAGGCAGATTTGTTCGGGCTGGCGACGCTGGCATGCGCGCTGGCGGTGGAGATGATCCGCCCCCAGCCCTTCGTCTTCATGTGCGGAAGAAGTGCGCGGATCAGCAGGAACGGTGCATCGACCATGATCGCCTGCATTTGCCGCCATTTGTCGATCGGGAATTCATCGACAGGACAGACGTGCTGGATACCGGCATTGTTGATGAGGATATCAACACCACGAAATTCGGAGATGCAAGTTTCGGCCATCGCGATGACCTGATCACCCTGGGTCAGGTCCGCGTCGCTATGGATTGCCCGGCCGCCGCTGGCCGCGGCCAGTGTCGCACATTGGTTCGCAATAGCATCTGCATCGCCGAACCCGTTGATCACCACATTGGCACCCTCGGCAGCGAGCGCCGAAGCATAAGCAGCGCCTATGCCCGACGTCGAACCGGTCACGAGCGCGGTCTTGCCTTTGAGAAACATGGAGGCCCTTTCGGATAATGTCAGCGGGATTTGCTCCACACACCAATTGCAGGGGCCAGCCGTCCGCGCAAGTCTGCCAGATAGTTGATCCGTGAAATCGCCGCGTTGGCATCGCCGCGCGCACTGGGTGCAAGAGCTTTCAACGCATAAGCCAGCACGCGACCTGCGACGGCACGATCGCTAGATTCGCTCGCCAGTTCGACAATGAAGCCAGCCTTCGAGCTTTGTTCGAGCAAGGCATCAACTTGCCCTGCGTGCGCAACCGCCCAGTCGAATGCCATTTCGGGGTGTTGGCCAGCAACCGCGGCGATGATCGAAGTACGCATTGGGACGGGCGCCTCATCGGTCAACGCGATCGCAAGCGCCTTTTGCGCGAGCCTTGGATCGCGCACGCTTCCGAGCAGACGGTAATATTGCAGCCGTGCCACTGGCCCGGCTTCTGCACGCCCGCGTTCGTGCAGGACGTTCCAGCGCGCGTCATCGGCCTGATAGGCCCAGATGCCAAGCGCTGCCTCGCGGATTGCTCCTGATACGCGCGAATCGGATGCGAAGCTGGCTTCAGCATAGCGCGCTGCATCGGCCGCAATGGCCTCATCCCCAAGATGGCCAAGCGTCGGAATCAGCGCATCGCGCAACAAAGCGACCGAGCTTGACTCGCCGGGCTTCGCTTCCCAGCCGGTTCGGGTAAACAGCGGTTGGAGGAGAGCGACGGCGCGTTTGCGATAGGCCGCCTGCTCGGGCGAGCCTTTCATCACTTCATCGATACCGCCGATTCGATTTGTGAAATAGGCCCACAGCAGTGGTGGTGCCTCGACAGGCGTCGCTTCCATAAGCGCAAAGAGTCGATCGAACGCTTGGTAACCACCCGCTGCAAGCGAATAAGTGTCGGCAGCAAGTCCTACTTGGTCGTCAAGCGACAGGGTCGGGAAGGCCTTGGTCAGTGCCGAAAGATGCTCTGGCGTGTACTGCGTCTTGAAATAGGCTGTCTGTCCGGCGTTCACGACAACCGGGCCGCAACCCGCAATACTGGCGGCAGTTGGCTTCGCGCCGGACACCATTGCCATTGTCGTCGTATCGCCTTGAGACAGTCGAACGGGCACAATCCAGGTCTGTGGCTTGCGGGATCCGGCATCGAGCGCGAACCGGCCTTGCGACAGTGTCAGGATCGTCTTGCCGCCAGCGCATTTGGGCGCTCCGACCTTGATTAGCGGCACGCCGCCCTGCAGCGTGAAGCTGTGCATCATCGGCACGACCGATTTGCCGGACGCCGCTTCAATCTCGGTCCAGAGCTGGTCTGTGACCGTGTTGCCATAGTCATGCTTCGCCATATAGCGTCGCACGCCATCGCGAAAAGGATCCGCTCCAACCGATGCTTCAAGCATCCGGATCACGGCTTCACCCTTGCGGTAGGTGATATTGTCAAAGGCCTGGGAAATTTGCTCCACGGTCTGGATTTTCTGGATGATCGGATGCGTCGTTGCACGCGCATCCAGACTGATGGCCCCTTGCCGGGCATTGGCGAGCGATTGGGTCAACGCGTTCCATTCCGGATTGATATCGTCCGACGCTTTCGATGCCATCCAGGAGGCATAGCCTTCGTTGAGCCAGAGATCGTCCCACCAGGACATGGTGACGAGGTTGCCGAACCACTGATGCGCGATTTCATGGGCAACCGTGTTGAAGACATCCTGCTTCTGGGCTTCGGTTTCGAGCTTGGGATCCAGTAAAACGGTGCGTTCGAAATAAAGAATCGCGCCCCAATTTTCCATTGCGCCAAAAAACTGGCTGGATCCGGGCGCCGCGATCATATCGAGTTTTGGAAGCGGATAGGGCGTGCCGAAATAGTCGTTGAAATAGGCCAGCAGGCGCTTGGCGCTTTCCAGCGAATAATCGCCCTGATCAACGACACCTTTGCGTGTAATGATCCCGATCTCTGTCGAACCCGCCATGACTGTCTTGCGATCAACATCGCCCATGCCAAGGAAGAGCAGATAGGAAGACATTTTTGGTGTTTCCGCAAAATGCCAGAGCGTTCCGCCGGGGACATCTTCTTTGGACGTCACCGGCATGTTGGAAAAGGCGGTCTGCCCGGACGGCGCAACTGCAGACAGTTTGAAGGTCGCTTTCAAGCCGGGCTCATCCCACATCGGCGCAAACCGCCGCGCCTCGGGAGCCTCGAACTGAGTCACGAGAAGGCGGGCGTCCTTGCCGTCAACGCCCTTATAATCGACAGCGAACAGCCCCGCCGCCGACTGGTTGATCTTGCCCGCATATCTGAGCTTGAGCGTATGGCGTCCCTTGCTGACAGGTTGCGCAAAGGAGAAAGATGCGGTCTGTGCAGCCGCATTGACGCTGATCCTTGCGGTCACCGCGCCATCGAGTAGCGCAGAGCCGATCATGAGGTCGGCCGCATTCAGCGTGAGGATCGGTGTTGGCGTCACCACATCGATCGTGATCGTTCCTTCGCCCGTGAATGTCAGCTTTGCCGCATCAGGCGCGACCGTGATGTCATAGGCTACCGGCACCGCATTTTTGGGGAGCCGCCCGGTCTGGGCATTTGCCGCGGTCGACAGGGCAACGGTGCAAAGCAGACTTACGCCGAAGAAACGGCTGAATTTGATGAACATCGTCAGGGGTCCCCGGAAGATCAAGAATCGTGGTGCGCTAAGCATATCGGCTGATACCCGCCATTGTCTTTCGACAGATGCCGCTTTTCGCAATACCAACACCGGCAATTTTCCCTCGACGCAGTGTTTACAACCGGCCATTATCGAGGCCAGCTTGGGAGAGTAAATCATGCGCCTTGATGATGAAGAGGAAAGCGTCAACTTCGAAGACCGAACGGGCAATCGCGGCGGCGGCTTTGGCTTTCCGATGGGCGGTGGTGGGCTCCAGCTAGGCCGTTCGATGGGTTGCGGCACGCTGGCGATTGTCATTGTCGTGGCGCTCATCTTTGGCGTGAACCCGATGCAGATCCTGGGCGGAGACATGACAGGCAGTGCTCCGCACCAACAGCAAGGCCCGGCAACGGCTGGGCAATCAACGCTCGATCCTCAGGTAAGATCGGTTGTGCTCAAGGTGCTCGGCTCGACCGAGCGGCGCTGGACAGAAATATTTGCAAAGGAAGGCCAGCGTTACCGCCCGACCAAGCTTGTACTCTATTCCGGTTCCGACCAGTCGGGCTGTGGTTCGGCACAATCGGCCATGGGGCCTTTCTATTGCCCGGCAGATGAAGGCATCTATCTTGACACGCAGTTCTTCGATGAACTGGCCAACCGTTTCGGTGCGGGCGGCGATTTTGCGGCAGCCTATGTGATCGCCCATGAAGTCGGCCATCATGTGCAGAAACTGACGGGTGTTGCGGATCAAGTGCAGGAGGCGCAGCAACGTGCCAGCAAAGTGGAGGGCAACCAGTTGCAGGTGGCGATGGAATTGCAGGCCGATTGCTATGCCGGAGTCTGGGCGAAAAACGATACTAATCTGATGGAGCCGGGTGATGCCGAGGAAGGGCTGCGCGCAGCACACCAGATTGGTGACGACGTGCTCCAGCGGGCGGCGCAGGGCGTTGTGGTTGAATCCAGCTTCACCCACGGCTCGGCCGAGCAACGGATGACATGGCTGAAAAAGGGACTGCAAACCGGCGATCCGGAGCAATGCGACACCTTCAGGCGCTAGGTGATGCGGATCGGGATTGTTGCGCCTTCGTGCACGCTTGATGCGACCATTCCGAAAAGGCTGGCAGCGATGGTCCCGAGTGGCGTTGAACTGGTCTTTCATCCCCAGTGCTTCCTGTCCGAAGGCCATTTTGCCGGGCTTGACGCGGCGCGGATCGCAGCTTTGGTGGAAACGGCCAACGATCCGTCGATCGACGCGATCTGGTTTGCGCGTGGAGGCTACGGGTCCTGTCGTGTCGCTGAGACAGCCATCAAATCCTTTGGAGCACCCGCACGCCAAAAGCTGTATCTCGGTTATAGTGATGCCGGGTTTTTACTCGCGGGGCTCTACGCTCGCGGTCTCGGGAGGGTGGCGCATGGGCCAATGCCCGCCGACCTTAACCGCGACGGCGGTGAAACCGCGGTACTTCGCGCGCTCGACTGGCTGCTCGATCCGGATGCTGTGCCACCGCCGGCCTTGGGAACCCGGACAATCCATCTTTCCCCGCCGCTGACGGGCGCCCGTGAAAAGCAGGTTGCGTTCAACTTGACGGTTCTGAGCCAGTTGCTCGGCACATCGCTCCAGCCCGACCTGACGGATCATGTCCTGATGATCGAGGAGGTGAGCGAATATATGTACCGGATCGACCGGAGCCTGTTCCACATCACGTCGAATCCGGCGATCCGCGCCGTCGCGGGGATCAAGCTGGGGCGATGCAGCGACATACCGGACAATGATCCCGACTTCGCCATGGCTGCCGAGGAGGTTGTTCAGCACTGGTGCTCCGTTTCCGGCATTCCCTATCTGGGCCACGCGGACATTGGGCATGATGTGGGGAATACAGTAGTCCCGTTCGGCTAGTCCCAGATCGAGGGATGCCGGTCCTTCCAGGGCGCGGCCTTTTCGATTGACCGCGCAAGCTGAAGCAGCAGGGCCTCCTCTCCAACACGCCCGACAAACTGCACGCCAACCGGCAGGCCGTCCGCTGTCATGTGCAGAGGAAGACTAATTGCAGGTTGGCCGGTCGCATTCTGGAGGGCAGTGAACGGAACATAATCGATGATGGGAGCGAAACCCTTGGCTGGATCGCGTTCATCGAAATCGATCGTACCGATCGCGATTGGCGGAGTCGACAGGACGGGCGTTATCCAGATGTCGTAGCGTTCGTGCCACGCGGCAACCTGACGCGCCAGCGCCTGAATCTGGAACACAGCACCCAGATACTGTGCGGCTGTCACGGACTTTCCGGCCTCATAGAGTCCCAAGGTCAATCCTTCGAGCGAGCGCGGCCCCGGCTTGCGGCCGGTCAATACAGACAGGCCATCGACCTGCATCGCCAGACCTCCCGTCCAAAGGGCCATGAACGGCCCGATCATCTGCTCTTGGGCAATTGCGGGAGAGGCCTCTTCGACGCGGTGGCCCAAATCCTTGCAAAGTTTGGCAGATGCCTTGATCGCAGCAGCGACGTCGGGATGGAAAGGCGAACCGTCCAACTTCGTCGGGGCGAAAGCGATGCGCAGCTTACCTGGCCGCTTCCGGCTTGCCGTCAGCCAGGATTTTGGCCCATCCGGCGCAAAATAGGGGTCACCCAGACCCGGCCCTGCCGTCACATCGAGCATGGCAGCCGCATCGCGGACAGACCGGCAAACGATGTGATCGATACCAAGGCCGCTCATCATATCGCCCAGCAGTGGCCCCATCGGATTGCGCGCACGCGTCGGCTTCAGCCCGACTAGGCCGCATGCCGACGCTGGAATCCGGATCGATCCGCCACCATCATTGGCATGCGCCATCGGGACCATACCGCTCGCCACAGCCGCGCCCGAACCGCCGGACGAACCACCGGTTGAATGGAGCGGATTCCAAGGATTACGCGCAGGGCCATAGAGTTTGGACTCGGTCGTCGGCACCAGTCCGAATTCCGGGACGTTGGTTTTGCCCAACGGGATTAGGCCTGCTGCCAGATAGCGCTGGACGAGATCGGAGGTGAACGGGGAGGGCGCATCCGGCGTCATGCGGCTGCCATCCCGGTTGGGCACGCCTTCCATATGGCCCAATATGTCTTTCAAAAGAAAGGGCACGCCCCTGAAAGGACCGTCGGGCAGTTTTTTTCGCGCCCTCTCCCGAGCACGTTCGAACATGGTCCAGATGACCGCGTTGAGCACAGGGTTGTGCCGCTCGATCCGCTCGATTGCCGCATCGACCAGCTCGATTGGCTTGACCTCTTTCTGGCGCACCAGCTTGGCCAGCCCGAGCCCGTCATGCTGCGCGTAGTTGAACCCTGTCATGCCGAATCTCTCCGTTTTGGTTGAACACAAGCTAGGCAGGCAGAATGTCGATGGCAATGTACGAGAAGTCGCCCGACGCCTTGCCTCTTTTCACGCGTCCCGCCATAGGAGCGGCCATGTCAGATATGTTCAAAATCACTCTCCCTGACGGCTCAGTGCGCGAAGTCGCTGCCGGATCGACACCCGCCGATATTGCCGCCGCAATAGGCCCCGGCCTTGCCAAGGCGACGCTGGCCGCGCGGGTCAATGGAGAGCTGCGCGATGTGGGGCGACCGTTCGAGGGAGATGCTTCGCTCGCGCTGGTAACGGCAAGAGATGAAGCCGACGCGCTCGTGCTCGCCCGGCACGATTTCGCCCATGTCCTGGCTGAAGCGGTGCAAAGCCTGTTCCCTGGTACGCAGATCACGTTCGGTCCGTCTACGGACGATGGCTTCTACTATGATTTCTCGCCAGCCGAACGGCCGTTTACCGAGGATAACCTGCCTGCAATCGAGGCGGAGATGCGCCGTATCATCGCTGCGGACAAATCGCTCCGCCGCGAAGTCTGGAGCCGGGCTGACCTCATCGCGCGCTGGGCAAAGGAAGGCGAAAGCTTCAAGGCCGAATGGGCCGCAGATCTGCCCGAGGGCGAGGAACTGACGGTCTATTGGTCGGGCGACACCTGGATGGACATGTGCCGTGGCCCGCATCTGGCCTCGACGGGCAAGCTCGATCCGCAAGCCTTCAAACTGACGCGCGTTTCGGGAGCTTATTGGCGCGGCGACCAGAACAACGCCCAGCTGTCGCGCATCTATGGGACAGGGTGGCTCAACAAGAAACAACTCGACGCTCACCTTGTCCGGCTGGAGGAAGCGGCCAAGCGCGATCACCGCAAGATCGGGCAGGAAATGGACCTGTTCCACCTCCAGTCAGAAGCGCATGGCTCGGTCTTCTGGCACCCCAACGGCTATATGGTTTGGCGTCGACTCGAAGATCGCCTTCGTTTCGCGCTTCAGCGACGACAACTCGATCGCC
>JANNLW010000070.1:0-1376 GCA_031397145.1 Sphingomonadales bacterium
TGACGGCCAGTTTCATGAGTCGCAAGCGATCAAGCATGCGAAATGCCTCCGCTTCGCCGCCATGAAGGTGGAATGAAAAGGTTGAGCCCGCAGCCTTGCATTGCCGGTCATAAACCGCTCGTTGAGGGGAGCCGTCTGGCAGGAACCCCAGATAGGTGACGCTAGCGACCTTGGCATGATCACGCAGGTATTCGGCAACGGTTCGCGCATTGCTCATTGCACGTTCGGTGCGGACGTGAACAGACTCCAGCGAGCGCAAAACCAGCCATGAGGTATAGGGATCGAGATGGTTGCCCAGTGTCGTGCGCAACAGTCTCAAGGGCTCGATCAATTCACGACGCCCGCTGACGCCGCCTGCAAGCAAATCACTATGTCCGCCACAATATTTGGTGAGCGAGGTCATGCACAGGTCAACGCCATGCTCGAGCGGGCGCTGGGCAAAAGGACCAAGCAGCGTATTGTCGACAACAACCAGTGGTCGACGGCCTTGCTTTGCCCCGACTTCATCTGCAACCCGCACCATGAGAGCGAGATCGACGATTGCGGCGGTCGGATTTGCCGGAGTTTCGGCAACAATCAGGGCCAGCGGGCCTTTGGCCATCGCAGCGGCGGCAGCGGCCCGGACGTTCTCTCCATCCGTGCCATCCAGATAGGCCGCCGCAAATGCTCCGAACTGCGGCATGAAAGCATTGTAGAGCATGTCCACGCCACCATAAATGGGGCGGCCGTGCAGCACGCTGTCGCCCGCACGCACGTGGGCCAGGGCGATTGTGGAATGCGTTGCCATGCCGCTGCAAAATACGGCGGCCGCCTCACCACCGTCTATCGCGGCGAGGCGTTTCTCAAGAAAGTCGAGGCCCGGATGCCCAAGCCGCGAATAAATAAAGTGCGTTTCGTCAACCAGCGGACCCGTGCGATCAAAATAGGCCTGATGGACGTCTTTGGCATGTTGTGCCGATGTGTAGACAAAGGTCGATGTCATGAAAATCGGCGGCTTTGCGGAACGCATTCCCATTTCCGGATCATAGCCATAGCTGACAGCCAGGGTTTCGGGACGCATGCCCGACGGAGGATCAATCGCCATGGGCATCAATATATGCGCGAGCCTTGTCGCAATACCAGTCCACAAATCGCTGGGCCAGCATTTCGGCCTCTCGCGAATATGGCCCGGGAGTGTAGCCCAAACTGTTTACACCAAGCTGATTGTTCTCCGCGAGTTCCTTGTCCTGCAGATTCGTCCGCGTCCACAGCTCAGAAAGTGTATCGACATCATAATCGACACCTTCCACCGCGTCCTTGTGAACAAGCCATTTGCCAACCACGTGCGTTTCATTCGGGGCCACCGGCATGGCACTGAACATGAAAACATGGTCGCC
>JANNLW010000465.1:0-1211 GCA_031397145.1 Sphingomonadales bacterium
ATGGCACCGGCATGGTGGCGGTCATGCACGTCAACAATGAAATCGGTGTGATTCAACCCGTCTCTGCGCTTGCAGACGCGGCCCACAGGGCAGGGGCCTTGTTCCTGTGTGATGCAGTTCAGGGATTCGGGCGATTGGAAATTCCGCAAGGGCCAGATCTGGTTGCTGTCAGCGCACATAAAATTCATGGTCCAAAAGGGATTGGCGCTTTGTGGGTGCGCGATGGTATCAAGATAACGCCGTTGATTTTCGGCGGCGGCCAGGAGCGTGAGTTACGTTCCGGAACGCTGTCTCCGGCCCTGTGCGCAGGTTTCGGCGTATCTGCGAAGATCGCGCGGCAAAATCAGGGAAAAGACGCGGCGCATGTTGAAATGCTCTGGCAGCTTGCAATGGACGTGCTTCCGGAGGGTTGGATCATGAATGGATCAACAGTACACAGATATCGGGGCAACCTAAATTTGCGCCGAAATGGTCTTGATGCGACACGCCTGATTTCGGAAGTTCGAAGTGTCGCGTTCTCGGCGGGTTCGGCTTGTGCCAGCGGATCGGGCCGACCGAGCCACGTCCTGCGCGCATTGGGACTGCCCGACTCAGAGGCACGATCGAGTATCCGGCTTGGTTTTGGCCGTTACACGACCCCGGTCGAACTCCGTGAGGCGCTTCACCTGATCTTTTCAGCGGCCGACCGTCAGAAAGTCTTGCCGACATGATCCTTGTGCGCTTCCGAAGCGCAGACGGTTTGACCGTCAGCGATGCGCATGCCGAACCGGGAACGACTCTCCTCGAACTCGGCCAGTCGATCGGCCAGCCGCTTGAAGGAACGTGCGAGGGGCAGATGGCCTGCTCGACCTGCCATGTCATTGTCGATGCGGAATGGTTTCCAAAGCTGCCCCAGGCGCGCGAAGAAGAAGAAGACATGCTCGATCTTGCAGCGAGCGCGACGCGTTACAGCCGACTTTCCTGCCAAATAATGCTAAACGAGGCGCTGGATGGCCTGACGGTGCGTATCCCGCCTGAAAGCCGGAATATGCAGGGACGTTGATTTTCGGAAAGGTCACGCCTATCTGCCCTGCCGGGAGTCGGGCGGACGGTGTACTCGCCAACCTGGTCAGGTCCGGAAGGAAGCAGCCACAACGAATTCGCATCGGGTCGTCCGGCTCCTACTTTCCCCCTTCGACAATGACCCACTCTATGCATAGAGTAGCTTATGT
>JANNLW010000113.1:0-1643 GCA_031397145.1 Sphingomonadales bacterium
ACAAGCCGCCTGGACTGGCAACGCAAGGCGGGACCAAGACAGACGAGCATGTCGACCGCCTGCTTGATGCGCTCTGGTATGAGGTTGATGGCCGTCCCAAGTTGGTCCACCGGCTTGACAAGGACACGTCGGGTGCGTTGCTTGTCGGCCGGACGGCGCGCGCGGCCGGGCATTTCGCCAAGGCTTTTTCGAGCCGTTCGGCGCGCAAGGTCTATTGGGCGATCATCATCGGCCACCCCAATATCGAAGATGGCATGGTCGAACTGCCGATAGCCAAGCAGCCCGGCACCGGTGGCGAGAAGATGCATGTCGATGAGAAGGAAGGCTCACCTGCACGGACGCGTTATCGCGTGATCGACCGCGCCGGGAACAATGCCTGCTGGGTCGAACTCCAGCCCTTCACCGGACGCACGCACCAGTTGCGCGTCCACATGGCGGCAATCGGGCACCCCATTGTCGGCGACGGCAAATATGGTGGGCGGGATTCTTTCCTGACCGGGACAATCAGTCGCAAGATGCACCTCCATGCTCGGCGAATCCGCGTCGATCATCCCGATGGCGGGCAGATCGATGTGCGTGCGGAGCTTCCAACGCATTTTGCCGAAACGCTCGTTGCGTTGGGCTTTACCGAGGCCGATGGCGATGCACTGGTGCTCGATGAGGTCAAGTTCAAGGACACCGAGGAAGGCAAACGGCGCCTTGTCACAAACATGGCCAAGGCCGCGCGCAAGGAGCGCAAGGGCGAACGGCGGGGGCGGGGTGCGACCGTTAAGGCACCCGCGCGCGGGAAACGATAAAATGCACCCTAATTCGGTATTTCGGTGGGATGATCGCGGGGCATTGCGCAGCTTTGCCGAAGCAGTGGGCTTCGGAATGGTCTTTGCGAGCACGCCTGACGGTCCCCGTGTTGCACATGTTCCGTTCGTCTTTCTCGACGAGAGCCGGATCGGGTTTCACCTGGCGCGCGGAAACGGGATTGCGAAGCATCTCGAAGGTGCTGACGCATTGCTCGTGGTCAATGGGCCAGATGGCTATATTAGCCCTGATTGGTATGGAATCGACGATCAAGTGCCGACCTGGAACTATCTTGCCGCCGAGTTTGAAGGGCCAGTCAAGCAGATGGATTCCGATGAGCTTGTGGCGCAAGTTGAGGCGCTGAGCATGATGCAGGAGGAACGGCTCGCGCCCAAACCGGCCTGGACTCGTCACAAGATGTCTGATGGACTGTTCTTGAAGATGATTGGCGCGATCCGTGGCTTCGAGATGCGAGTGACCGGTTGGCGAGGGACATCAAAGCTTGGCCAGAACAAGAGCGAAGTCGTGCGGTTGCGCGCAGCCGATGCGGTCGAAGCGGTCGGTAACAAGGCGCTCTCGCATTTGATGCGGGTATTACCCAGTGGCTAATCGCCTGGCCCTGTTCGACTGCGACGGGACCCTTGTCGACAGTCAGCACAATATCTGCATGTGCATGGAAGACGCATTTTCCGGTGCCGGACTGGCGCCGCCCGATCGGGGAGATATGCGGCGGGTTGTCGGGTTGAGTTTGCTTCCGGCGATGCGAATGCTCGTACCGGATGCGCGTGACGATTTGATTGTCCAGCTTGCCGAAGACTATAAATCCGCGTTTCAAAGATTGCGCGGGC
>JANNLW010000128.1:0-9267 GCA_031397145.1 Sphingomonadales bacterium
CGCGCTCGATGTCGCTTCGAATTGAGGCGCGCTCGGCAAAGTCCCGTGCGGCACGCATCGGGCCGACGGTATGCGAACTCGAAGGGCCAATGCCGATCGTGAACAGGTCCATGATGCTGATGGCCTGCACTTTCGAAATGGACAATGTCATTGGCTATTCTTCACAATCACGGTCTGGAAAAAAGGGAGATCAAAGTTCGATCTTGTTGGTCGCGGCCCAATCGCTGAATGACCGGCGCATGTCGGCCGGTGGATGTTGTAGCAACTCCGAGACAAAGTGGCGAGAAGCGCCAATATCAAGAGACTGGATCATGGCCTTGACGGGGCCAACCGCAGCCGGCGTAATCGACAGGCGATTTATTCCAAGGCCAAGCAAAGCCATGGCTTCAAGACAGCGTCCACCCATTTCGCCACAGACCGTCACGGGTACATTGGCTGCGTCGCATTCCTTGACCACACGGGCGAGAAATCTGAGTATCGCGGGCGACAGCCAGTCATAGCGTTCGGCAAGCTTGGGGTGGGCACGGTCGGCGGCAAACAGGAACTGCGTCAGGTCATTGGTGCCAATCGAGATAAACTGTAGCTTCGGCAACAAAATGTCGAGGCATTCGGCAAGGGCCGGCACTTCCAGCATCGCGCCATAACGGATCGCAGACGGGGTGCGCTTGCCGCGTGATTGGAGAAAATCTCGCTGGGCTTCGAATATGGCATGGGCCTGGTCGAACTCCCACGGTTCGGAAATCATGGGGAACATGACATTGAGAGTCTTGCCAGCGGCCGCCTCGAGCAAGGCCCGCGCTTGCGCCTTCATCAGGCCATCGCGTTCGAGCGCGATACGGATGGCGCGCCATCCCATCGCCGGATTTTCTTCGTCATCTCCGTCATGACGGAGATAGGGCAGCGCCTTGTCCCCGCCGATGTCCACCGTCCGGAAGACCACCGGCCTGTCTCCCGCGGCATCAATCACGTCCTTGTACAAGCGCAACTGCCGCTCGCGCTGGGGCATTGTGGCAGAGACGAGAAACTGGAACTCGGTCCGGAACAGGCCGATGCCATCGGCACCCGTCATATCCAGTGCGGCCATGTCGTCGCGTAGCCCGGCATTGATCATGAGTGTTACGCGTATGCCATCCTTCGAGATCGGTGGTTCCGATTTGAGTGCGGCGAATGTAGCACGCCGCTTCTGGCTGATCGCCAACTTCGTCTCGAAAGCTTCGTCCATGGCCGGGTTCGGCCGAACAAAGACCGCGGCCTGCGTGGCATCGAGCAAGAGGGGGTCGCCATCCGTAATGAGCCGTCTGACATCCTTGACACGACCAAGTACGGGTACACTCATCGCGCGGGCGACGATGATGACATGTGCGGTCAGGGACCCTTCCTCCAGGATCACCCCTTTCAATCGGCGTCGATCATATTCCAGCAATTCCGCCGGCCCAAGATTTCGCGCGATGAGGATCGTGTCCTGCCGCAAGCCAGCCTGTGCGGCTGATCCCAATTGTCCCGACACGATTCTCAGAAGCCGGTTCGACATGTCCTCAAGATCGTGCATCCGGTCTGCCAATAATGGATCAGCGATTTGCCGCATCCGCATGCGTGTGCGTTGCTGGACACGCTCGATTGCCGCCTCGGCAGTCAGGCCGCTGTCTATGGCTTCGTTGATCCGCCGAGACCAACCTTCGTCATAGGCAAACATCTTGTACATCTCGATCACGTCGCGATGTTCGCCTTCGCCTCCGAACTCGGCTTGGCTCGCCATCTTGTCAATCTGCTCGCGCATCTTGTCGAATGCGGAATAGACCCGGTGACGCTCGGCTTCTGTATCCTCGGCAACGGTGTGTTCGATCGTGATGCGCGGCTGGTGATAAACCGCAAAGCCACGCGCCATGCCGTCGACCAGTTTCAGTCCTGTCAGCCGGTCCGCACCTGTGTTCTGAATCTTGGAACCCCGTGCCTGGGCATTGTCGATCAGTCCGGCATTTGCGATCAACTCTGACAGGACCATCGCCACCGTCTGCAGGGCTTCGATTTCGACTTCTTCGTACCGCCGGGGGTCGGCATGCTGGACGCACAACACCCCGACCGCGTCTTCCTTGCGAATGATGGGCACGCCTGCAAAACCGTGGAACAATTCTTCGCCGGTTTCGGGCTTGTAGGCGAAATCGGGATGGCTCGTTGCCTCGTCGAGGTTGAGCGTGGCGATTTGTTCGGCGATCGTGCCAACAAGCCCTTCGCCCATCGCCAACTTCGTCACATGGACCGCTGCCTGGTTAAGGCCAATGGTCGCAAAAAGCTCCAACACGCCTTCGCGGCGCAGGTAGATCGAACAGACCTCGCTCGCCAAAGCTTCCGCAATGATCTGGACGACTTTGTTGAGCTTGGCCTGTGCATTGGCGCGCGATGCCATCACTTCGTGGAGGCCGGTCAGGATTTCTCGGGCAGATGCGGTCGCTGTTGGCATACCCGCAGCGCTATCAGATTGTTGCGCGCGATTCCAATGCTGCCTGTGCTTCGGCCACAAGCGTCGCCAGGATCCCGGCGATCGGCTCTTCCGCCTTGACCATGCCGACCGACTGGCCGGCCATCAGCGAGCCATTCTCCACATCGCCATCGATCACGGCCCGGCGCAACGCCCCAGCCCAGAACCGTTCGATTTCAAGCTGCGCCGCACCCATGTCGACGTCACCGCGATCGAGCATTGCAGCCACTTCGACCTGCTTGCGTGTAAACTCTTCGGTGCCCGCATTCTTGAGCGCACGGACGGGAATGACGGGAAGTCGGGGGTCAATCTGGACGCTGGCTATGGCATCACGCGCAGAAGCGCGCAGGAAAGCCTTTTTAAACGCCGGATGCGCAATACATTCGGTGGCGCATACCAGGCGCGTACCGATCTGGACTCCGGCTGCCCCCTGTTCAAGATAGCAAGCAATCGCCTCGCCCCGCGCGATCCCGCCTGCGACAAACACGGGGACCTGGTCTGCAATTTCGGGTAAAATCTCTTGGGCCAATACCGAGGTCGATACCGGTCCAATATGACCGCCTGCCTCCATGCCCTCGATCACCAATGCATCGACGCCGGAGCGCACAAGTTTCTTGGCAAGCGAGAGGGCTGGGGCAAAGCAGATCAACTTGGCGCCTTTTGCCTTGATCGCATCGATCGAACCCGATGGCGGAAGCCCGCCCGCCAGCACCACATGCGAAACAGTGTGACGAGCACAAACGGCGATCAGGTCCGTCAGTTGTGGATGCATCGTGATCAGATTCACGCCGAACGGCTTATCTGTCATAGTCTTTGTCGCGGCGATTTCGGCATCGAGTAGTTCGGGCGTCATCGCGCCACAAGCGATAACCCCGAACCCGCCGGCATTCGACATGGCGGAGACAAGGTGGCGCTCGCTGATCCAGGACATGGCACCTGCCATGATGGCGATCTCGGAACCCAGAAACCCGGTGCCACGCTTCATCAGCGCGTCAAGTCTGTTCATGCCGGATCCTCGGCATCAAGTCCGTAGGCGGTATGCAGAACGCGCACCGCAAGCTCCGTCTCATCCTCGTCGATCAGTACGGAAACCTTGATTTCGCTCGTCGAAATCGCCTGGATATTGATCCCGCGCGAGCCCAAGGCGCTGAACATCGTTGCAGCAACGCCGGCATGGCTGCGCATCCCGACGCCGACGATCGAGATCTTTGCGACCTTGGTATCATGAAGTAACTTGGAATAGCCGATCGCGTCCCTTCCTTTTTCGAGCGTATCGAGCGCACGGGCGAGCTCTGCGCCTGGCACAGTGAATGTCACATCGGTCGATCCGGAATCGTGCGCGATATTCTGGATGATCATATCGACATTGATGCTCGCATCGGCAAGCGGGCCAAATATGCTGGCCACCGCACCGGGCCGGTCGGGAACATTGGCCAGGGTTATCTTGGCCTCGTTCTTGTCATGTGCGATGCCCGTAATCAGCTGGCGTTCCACGTCATTTTCTCCAATCTCGTCGTCGCCGACGATCATCGTGCCGGGCTTGTCGTCAAACGACGTCAGCACCTGAACCCGCACGTGTTCCTTCATCGCAAGTCCGACCGAGCGGGTCTGGAGCACCTTCGCTCCGACACTCGCGAGTTCGAGCATTTCTTCATAGGTTACCTTGTCGAGCTTGCGCGCACGCGGAACGATCCGGGGATCGGTCGTATAAACGCCGTCGACGTCCGTGTAGATGTCGCACCGGTCCGCCTTGATGGCGGCGGCGATTGCAACAGCGGACGTGTCAGAACCGCCACGGCCAAGCGTGCTCACACGGCCGGCGTCGGTCAATCCCTGAAAACCGGGGATGATCGCAACTTCACCGCCGGCCAGTGCCGCGTTGAGCGCTCCGCAATCAATGTCTTCGATCCTTGCTGCCGCATGAGCATCGGACGTGCGGATCGGTAACTGCCAGCCAAGCCAGCTTCGCGCCGGAACACCCATTGCCTGCAAGGTCATGGCGAGAAGCCCCGATGTGACTTGCTCTCCCGCCGCGACCACGACATCATATTCCTGGGGATCATGTAAGGGTGCGGCTTCGCGGCAGAAATTGATCAGGCGATCGGTTTCACCGGCCATTGCCGAAACAACCACGGCAACCTGGTTCCCCGCGTCGACTTCCTTCTTGACTCGCGTGGCGACGTTGCGGATCCGCTCCGTTCCCGCCATTGACGTGCCACCGAATTTCATCACGATTTTGGCCACGCAGCGTCCCTGTTCTCATATTGAAAAGCTCTTTGGCCAAAGAGCGCCGCCCTGTTAGGGAAGGGGTATGGCAAACGCAAGCATACCAACGACGATCGATCGGGAAGAGGCCCAACATTTCGGCGCATTGGCGTCGGACTGGTGGAACTCTAACGGTTCATCGGCGATGTTGCACAAGCTGAATCCGATACGACTGGATTTTGTTCGAAGCCAGATTAACGCCCATTGGACCGCAGATGAACGGTCCGTTCGGCCTCTTGCAGGAAAATCGGCACTCGACGTCGGCTGCGGTGCTGGGTTGATGTGTGAGCCGCTCGCCCGGCTTGGTGCATCGGTGACTGGTCTCGATGCGGCGCCAGAAAATATTGCTGTGGCGAAAGACCATGCGGCCGGTCAAGGCTTGGCGATTGCCTATCGTTGTGCAGACGTTGCCAAAATTGGCGGTCAATTCGATCTTGTGACTTCGATGGAAGTCGTCGAGCATGTTGCCGATCCCGCGACATTTGTTGCTGCTTTGGCGGCCCGGCTTTCTCCGGGGGGATTGATGATTCTCACCACGCCCAATCGTACGCCATTCTCTCGTTTTGGCCTGATAACGCTTGGTGAGGGACTGGGTCGCATTCCCAAGGGAACACATGACTGGAACAAGTTTTTGACACCCGAAGAACTGGAATCGTTAGCGCACCTTGCAGGCCTGCGCATGGTCGCCCGGGCTGGACTTTCCTTTACTCCGACCAGAGGCTTCGTCCTTTCGGATGATCTGAAGCTCAATTATTTAATGGCACTGGTTCGGGCCTGAACCTTAGTTGGCCGGTAATGTATAGCGCAGCACGTAGGAATGCTTGCCGCCCTCCAGGATGATCTCGAGATCGCCTGAAATGCCCGCCAGTTCCCCCGTGCCTGATGCAGGCGTAATGATCACGCTCAGTTCCTGTCCTGCCGGACTCATCGTGCCGCGATGGGCGAGAAGGAATGACCCCTTCCGGCCCTTGAGTGTCCCGGCAACGGTCTCAATTGCAACATAGACACCGGTTTTGGCTTGCTCATCCCTGTTGGCCATCATCTGGCCAACTCCGGTTGCGACAAGATCGCCATGATATTGCTTGTCGATCGAAAAGCGGCTCAAGACCTCATCCGCCCCAGACACGGGCGCGATTTTAACGTCGAATTCGCCCACTGCCATTTCGCTCACCCGAGTTTCCTTTGATACAGCTGCTTTTGCAGAATGCACCGCCGGGATTGCAATTGACAGCGCCAGAACCGGAAAAACCAAGCGCATCAAAAATCCACTTTGTCGTAGTAGTCAGGTGGCGCCACGCCATCCATCCGTTCATTGAGCAAAGGGTGAAAACTCGGGCGCGATTTCAGCCCGGAATACCAGGCCTTGGTGGCTTCATGCCCACGCCAGTCAATCCCGCCCAAATAGTCTGCCACTGAAATATGCGCGGCAGCGGCCAGATCGGCGAGGCTGAGCGTTGCGCCCGCCATCCAGTTGCGATGGTCGAGCAGCCAATCGACATAGTCCATCAACTGATTGGCATTCTTCATCGCCTCGCGGAGCGTTGCGCCGTCTGGCGTCGAGCGGTGCAGGATGCGCTTGAGCATCCGTTCATGCATCAGCGGGGCCACCACATTGCCATAGAATTGTTCGTCGAACCAAGCTGTCAGGCGGCGAATTTCTGCACGGTTGGTCGCTGTTCCCGAGATCATGGGTGTTCTTTCGACCGTCTCTTCGAAATATTCGCAAACGGCCCCCGAACTCATCAGGGAGATATTCTTATCGCGTTCGACAAGGACAGGCGTTTGTCCGGCGGGGTTCAGATCGAGAAACTCGTCGCGTCGTTCCCATGGATTTTCGCGGACAAGTTCATAGCCCACGCCTTTTTCGCCCAGAAGAAGCCGGACCTTGCGCGAAAACGGACAGAGAGGAAACTGGTAAAGGAGCCACATTGAACGCGAAGCCATAGCGTTCCCGCTGGGCTCCGTCACCCTGCTTAATGCATCAGCGGCAACGCCTCTTTCATCTTGCGTGCAGACTTTTCGAGTTCGGGTATCATCACGGCCGCCGCCGACGCCAACCCGCCTGCCGCGTCGACTGCCACCCGGGCTTCCGACTGCATTTTGCGCTCGAAATCGGGATCATCGCGCGTGGCCAGTTCGCGAACCGTGCTGCCGTGCATCTTGACCGGTTTGCCGCGATTAATGCCTTCCAGGGCCTTGGCGATTCCATCGACACGGATATCGAGAACCGCCGCCATAATGGCACCAAGTGCGCCGGATATCGCCGCCTGGTTTGACGGGTCGTTGAGCGTATCAGCCATTTTGGTGATTTCGCGCTGGGCCGAAGATTCGGCGGCCAGCGCAGGCGTTACAAAAGTCAGTGCGGCAAAGGTTAGAAGGGCTGAACGCACGGCGAGCCTCCGGTTACAGACGGGGGAACAGCCCCCGATTGCATTGGCCATTAGCAGCGCGAAGCTTGTCCTAGCCTGAACGAAATGGCTTAGATTTGTCCGAGCCAGATCAGGGCGGCAATGCCGGCAATAATCCGGTACCATGCAAAGGGCGCGAACCCGTAGCGTGTCACAATGGCGAGAAATCCCTTGATCACCAGAGCGGCAACCACGAACGAGATGACAAAGCCGATCGTGATGTTGGTGATGTCGGCAGACGCCAGTGCGGCCCCCTCTTTATAGAGGGCCAGCGTTGTCGCGCCCATCATCGTAGGTATTGCAACGAAAAAGCTGAACTCCGCAGCCGTCTTGCGTTCCACACCAAGGACCAATGCGCCCATGATCGTCGCGCCAGAACGGCTGACCCCCGGAATCATCGACAGGCACTGGATTGCGCCTATCCCGAACGCAGTCTTCCAGTTCATTGCCTCGACACTTTGAGTTGTGACGGATTTCGCCATGCGTTCAATCGCAAGGATGGCAACGCCCCCAAGGATCAGCGCCCAGGCGACAATAGCCGGTGTTTCGAGCATGGCCTTGATTGCCTTATACGCCAACGCACCCACAACAGCAGATGGAAAAAAGCCCAGCAGGACGTTCCGCGTGAAGGCAACGGGTCCATCCTTCCAACTCAAAAGTCCCAAACCAACGTCCCAGAACCGCCTCCAGTAAAGCACGATGACAGCGAGGATCGCGCCAAGCTGGATGACGATATCGAACGCGCCGCCCGAACCATCCTTGAACCCGAGAAGCGCGCCCGCCAGCACAAGATGACCCGTGGAGGAGACGGGAATAAATTCGGTCAGCCCCTCAACAATGCCAAGCAGGATGACTGTCAGCAGGTCACTCATGCAGTGGCTCCGAACCGTCCATGCTTTCGGTACAGAACGAGCCAGCCCGGTGCGACGACTTCCAGTGGCGTTGGCCGGATGCCAAGCGCGGCCAGTCCCTTGGACTTGGCACTTGCAACATTGTCGTTTTGCAGCATCAACCATTGATCGCGCGTGATCGGCGCGCCGGGCAGCCATCCGGTAAACGTAGCGAGCAGCCCTGCCAATTCGTCTGGCACTTCGACGAACAGGCGATCATGTCCCGTCGCTTCGGCGATCCATTGGTTGATGCCGCTCATCGAAATGATCTCCGGCCCGCCCAGTTCATAGGTCTTCCCGGCATGGGTCTGCGGATTCATGACGATGGCAGATATGGCGCGCGCCACATCGCCTACGAATACGGGCTGGAACTTCGTTGCTCCGCCGATGATCGGTACGATCGGCAGCATCCGGATAAGACCGGCGAAGCGGTTAATGAACTGGTCTTCGCGGCCGAAAATGATCGAAGGTTGCAGGATCGTCGCGCCGGGAAAGACGTCACGCACCGCCGCCTCGCCTTCGCCTTTGGATCGGCCATAAGCAGACGGGCTGTCCGGATCCGCGCCAATTGCGGAAACCTGAAGGAAGTTGCCTACCCCCGCCGCCTTGGCCGCGGCCGCGGCGTGTGCTGCACCTTTGCGATGGACGAGATCGAAATCGCCCTTCAGCACGCCGACAAGGTTGATGACCGCCGTTGCGCCGTCGACCGCATGTTTGAGGGTCTCGGGGCGTGTGATGTCAGCCGCTACATAGGCGATCTGCCCAAGATTTGCCTGCGCCTTCAAAAACCAGCCGCGTTTAGGGTTGCGGCTCGCCACGCGCACACAATGCCCCGCTTTGAGAAGCGCCTGTACGACATAGCGGCCAACAAATCCGTCACCGCCAAACACTGTCACTGTATCAACCATGTGAATCTGCCCAAACCATGCTTGCGAACCCGCAATTGCCCATGCCGTCCGCGCACCGCATTGACAAGCCGCAACCGTCGCCGTAACCGCGCGCCTCGTTCCCGTGTGGCCAATAAGGGCTGCCCCTTTGCCCAGGTGGTGGAATTGGTAGACGCGCTGGCTTCAGGTGCCAGTGGCCGCAAGGCCGTGGAGGTTCGAGTCCTCTCCTGGGCACCACTCACTTGAACGTTGACGATCAACTTGGCTCGCTGCTGGTCGCGAAATGGGCTGGCGGTGACTTTTATCGGGATGGCCCGCTCTGCAGGACTCGAACCTGCAAC
>JANNLW010000133.1:0-2931 GCA_031397145.1 Sphingomonadales bacterium
CCCACGATCGCTTCGACGGTGCCCTGCACATCGCCCTTGATGACCAGCGGATATTCCTGAACCTGCTTCTCTTTCAGCGCCGAGAACATCGATTCAAGGCTCGCCGGACCAGTGCCGGTGCGCTTCTTGGTGGCTTCGCCGGCGCGGTAGGTGGCGACCTCGCGGGCGCGGGCCTCACTGTCGACAACCGATAATGTGTCGCCAGCAGACGGAACCCCACTCAAGCCAAGGACTTCCACCGGAAGCGACGGGCCAGCTTCGGTGATCTGCAGCCCCTTGTCGTTGACCATCGCCCGGACACGACCGCTTTCGGAGCCAACCACGAAAATGTCGCCGATCTTGAGCGTCCCCCGCTGGATGAGAACAGTGGCCACCGGGCCACGACCCTTGTCGAGCTTGGCTTCGATCACCTTGCCTTCGGCTGGACGGTCGGGGTTGGCGCGCAATTCGGACAGTTCAGCCTGAAGCTGGATCTTCTCGATGAGCGTATCGAGACCCTTCTTCTCCTTGGCCGACACTTCGACTTCCTGCACATCGCCCGACAACGATTCGACAATCACTTCATATTGCAGCAGTTGCTCACGCACTTTTTGCGGGTCGGCTTCGTGCTTGTCGGTCTTTGTGATGGCGATGATCATGGGAACGCCAGCAGCCTTCACATGGTTGATTGCCTCGACTGTCTGGGGCTTGGGGCCATCATCGGCAGCGACCACGACGACCACGATATCGGTCACATTCGCTCCGCGCGCGCGCATTTCAGTAAAGGCTTCATGTCCCGGCGTATCGAGGAACGTGATTTTCGATTTGTCCTTCATCGTCAGCTGGTACGCGCCAATATGTTGGGTGATGCCACCGGCTTCACGCGCGACAACATCCGTCCCACGCAGGGCATCGAGCAACGACGTCTTGCCATGATCGACATGGCCCATGATCGTCACGACTGGCGGACGCGTCTTCAGCGTTTCTGCCGCATCGACATCTTCGTCATGTGCAATATCGATATCCGCATCCGACACGCGGGTGATGTTGTGCCCAAATTCGGTCACAAGGAGTTCTGCGGTATCCTGGTCGATGGTCTCGGTCAGCGTGACCGGCATACCCATCTTGAACAATGCTTTTACGAGGTCAGCGCCGCGTTCCGCCATCCGGTTCGCAAGCTCCTGCACCGTGATGGCTTCAGGCACACTGACGTCCCGGATCTGCTTGACCGATGGGCCGCCCTGCATATGGCTGCGCTTTTCCTTTTCGCGAGCACGTTTGAGAGCAGCGAGCGAACGCGCGCGCGCGCCTTCGCCGTCGTCGAGAGCACGGCTGACGGTCAGCTTGCCCGATTGGCGGCGATCATCACCGCCGCGGCCGCGGGATGGTCTTTCGGGTTCACGACGCGGCGGTACAGCGCTGCCATGGCGGCGCGGCCGATCATCATCTTCCACAGCCTCGGGTGTCGCTGGAGCTGGCGAGGGCGCATTCGCCTCACGCTCTGCTGCAAGCGATGCCTGCCGAGCCTCTTCCTCCAAGGCGAGGCGTGCGGCCTCAACTGCGCCTTCCTCGGCCTTGCGATTTTCTTCGGCCCGACGCTTTTCTTCTCCTGTCGTTTGCTGCTTGGACTGTTCCTCGCGACGGCGAGCGCCCTGAAGCGCAGCCATGCGCGCCTCTTCAGCCTCGCGGAGAAGCTTGGTCTGGATTTCCTGTCGCGAAAACTGGGTCTCTGCAGGGGCCTTGGGTGCAACTGCCGGCGGCGGTGGCGGCGGCGGCGGTGCTTCGACCTTGGCCTGGACTACTGGCGCAGCTTCAGCTTCCCCGGGCTTGCCGAGGATGCGGCGACGCTTGACTTCCACGACAACAGTATTCTGTCGCCCATGGCTGAAACTCTGCTTTACCTGGCCAGTTTCGACGGTCCGCTTGATTCCCAGCGGTGCGCGCATGCCCAGTTTTGGTTTTTCGGTTTCGCTCATTGATTAACCCAACTATCCTTCAATCCTGATCCGCGCCGCAGCCCGATGAACCTTGCGAACTCGTTTCGCAAGGCAAAGCGCCCAAATCGCGTCCAATAAATCTGTGCCAGCGGTCCAGTGAAGCGGCTACCCGAGCGGCAGCCGCCCGATCCGTCACCGCAATATGAACCACATTTTCCCGCCCAAGCGCCCGTGACAATATAGTGCGATCGGCATCCAGAACCAACCCTGTCTGGGCAGAACCTTCGGCACCCGACCCGACCCGCCATGCCTGATCCAGCTTGCGGTTCCCATCCTCACCCGCATCGCTGGCATGAAGCAACAGCACAACCTGGCCCTTTCGGGCTGCATCTGAGATGCGATCGGAACCTGTCACCAAAGCACCCGATCGCGCTTCAAGCCCAAGGCGATCAAGGGCGTCGCGTTCGAGTGCAGATTCGGTCCTCGCCACAAGATCGGCGGGAACATCAACGCCTTTGGTCTTGAAGGCGCGGGCGAGCGCACCTTTGAGCCTGCCATTGGCCACCACCGCTTCGAATGCCGTCCGGTCGACGCCAATCCAGGCGCCTCGTCCCGGTGCCCGGGCACGGACATCGGGAGCCACCACACCATCCGGGCCAAGGGCCAGCCTTATCAGGCCGACCTTTGGCGCACGATCACCGCTTATTATGCAGCGACGTTCAGGGTCGTTGGCCGGTTCATGCCGAGGTGACCGCATTCGCGTCTCCCTCTTCCTCAAACCAGTGCGCGCAAGCGGCCATGATGATCTCGTTACCCTGCTCTTCGCTCAGATTATATTCCGCAAGCACGCCGCCCTTGGGTTCGGGCGCAGTGGATTTGCGTCGTGGATCGACACGCTTTTTCTGGATCAGCTCGTCGGTCGCAAGATCGGCGAGATCGTCAAGCGTCTTGATGCCGGCCTTGTCCTCACGATTGTGAGTCAATACTGATGAACGAGGGAGGCCACGGCTTCTAC
>JANNLW010000135.1:0-5723 GCA_031397145.1 Sphingomonadales bacterium
TTTGCAGGTGCCCCTGCAATGCACGCCGCGCTGCTCACCGACCGCAACATGCGCTGGAGCCGCTGGATCGCGCGGCGAATGCGGATGCCGGGCAAGGTGTTGGTCGCGGTAGGTGCGGGACATCTGGCGGGCCGGGAATCGGTGGTGGCGATGCTGCGCCGGGCGGGGCTATCGGTGCGGCGGGTGCAGTAATCTGCAATCCAACGCGAACTTGCGCTTGCCCCCCCGTTCCGCTAAACGCCGCTGCTACCGGTCAGGGTCATCCCTGGAGGCTTGGCTGGAAGTGACACATGCATATCGGAGACTGACATGAGCGAACAATTGACGCTCGCAGCCGAGACGCGTGAACAGGTTGGCAAGGGAGCCTCCCGTTCACTCCGTCGCGAAGGCCGCGTACCCGCCGTGATTTACGGCAACAAGGAAACACCGCAAGGCGTCCATGTCGAAGAAAAGGCGCTGATGAAAGCGCTGATGACTGGATACTTCTTCAACTCGGTCGTGATGATCGATGTCGGTGGCAAGCCTGTGCGCACCATTCCCAAGGATGTGCAATTCCACCCCGTTTCCGAACGCCCGCTTCATGCCGATTTTCTGCGGATTTCCGAGCATGCGACGGTTCGAGTCGAAGTGCCGGTGCACTTTATCGATGAAGCGCTTTCGCCCGGCATCAAGCGCGGCGGCGTGCTCAACATCGTTCGCCACGAGCTGGAACTTGTTTGCGACGCGGCGAGCATTCCGGAAGAGATCGCTATTTCGCTTAACGGTCTCGATGTAGGCGATTCGATCCACATCTCGAACGTCACGCTTCCCGCAGGATCAACGAGCGCAATCACTGATCGCGACTTCACGATCGCAACGGTTGTCGCGCCATCAGGCTTGAAATCATCTGAAGGCGATACGACCCGTGAGGAAGGCGAAGCTGCCGGAGGAGAAGGGGAGTAATCCCCTCAAGCCCTGATGCAAATCTGGGCTGGCCTCGGTAATCCGGGCGCATCCTATGCGATGCACCGGCACAATATCGGCTTCATGGTCGCTGACCTGCTTGCTGATGTTTATGGTTTTGGCCCCTGGAAGCTGCGCTTTCAGGGGCTAACCAGCGAAGGCCGGATTGGTGGCGCCAAGATCCTCCTGATCAAACCCCAGACTTTCATGAACGAAAGCGGGCGCAGCGTCGGCGAAGCCATGCGCTTCTTCAAGCTTGAGCCCGAAGATGTGACGGTCTTTTATGACGAGCTGGATATCGATCCGTTCCGGGTCAAGGTGAAGGTCGGCGGCGGGACGGCCGGGCACAATGGCATCCGCTCGATCGATGCTCATATCGGCAACGGCTTCCGTCGCGTGAGATTGGGAATTGGTCACCCCGGACACAAGGAACGCGTGACCGGCCATGTGCTGGGCAACTATGCCAAGGCAGAGATCGACGACGTTGCTGCCATGCTCGGTGCCGTTGTAGCCGAAGCGGAGTGGCTGGCCGCAGAAAACGATGCGCGCTTCATGAGCGATGTCGCGCTCAGGTTAAAAGAACAGGATTGAACGGATGGGTTTTCGTTGCGGAATTGTCGGATTGCCCAATGTCGGCAAGTCGACGCTGTTCAATGCGCTGACGGAAACGGCCGCGGCGCAGGCGGCAAATTATCCGTTCTGCACGATCGAGCCGAATATCGGCAATGTCGCCGTGCCCGATCCGCGGATGGCAGCGCTGGCGGCGATTGCTGGCAGTGCCAAGATCATCGAGACCCAACTTGGCTTTGTCGACATTGCGGGCCTTGTCCGCGGCGCGAGCAAGGGCGAAGGGCTCGGCAATCAGTTCCTTGCCAATATCCGCGAGGTTGATGCGATCGTCCATGTCCTGCGCTGCTTCGAGAATGACGATATCCAGCATGTCGACAACAAGATCGACCCGATCTCGGACGCAGAGACTGTCGACACCGAGTTGATGCTTGCCGATCTCGAAAGCCTTGAAAAGCGCGTTCCCGCCTTTCAGAAAAAGGCCGCGCAAGGCGATAAGGAGGCTAAGGTTGCAGCCTCTGTCCTGGGGCAAGCCCTTGACCTGTTGCGTGAGGGCAAGCCCGCGCGGCTAACGACGCCCAAGGATGAGGAAGAGCGACGCACGCTTGATCAGGCACAATTGCTGACAGCAAAGCCGGTTCTTTATGTCTGCAACGTCGATGAAGGCGCCGCGGCGAACGGCAATGCACTTTCGGCAAGGGTATTCGAGAAGGCCAAGAGCGAAGGCGCGGAGGCGGTCGTCGTATCCGCCGCAATCGAGGCTGAAATCGTCACGATGCCGCCGGAGGATCGCGGCGAATTCCTCGCCGACCTTGGCCTCAACGAAACTGGCCTGACGCGCGTGATCCGCGCGGGCTATGCCCTCCTCCACCTGATCACTTTCTTCACCTGCGGCCCCAAGGAAACCCGGGCATGGACCGTGACAAAAGGCGCGAAAGCACCACAGGCCGCAGGCGTTATCCATACGGATTTCGAACGCGGCTTCATCCGCGCCGAGACGATTGCCTATGATGATTATCTCGCCTGCAAGGGCGAAGCCGGTGCGCGTGATGCGGGCAAGCTGCGTTCCGAGGGCAAAGAGTATGTTGTGCACGATGGCGATGTGTTGCTATTCCGGTTCAATGTCTGATTGGACGAGGACCGGTTGTCGCTCTACACTGGCTCAATGATCCGCCGCTTGCTCATGACAATGCTGATTGCCTGCCTCGCCCTACCCGCGATGGCAGCCCCACTTTGCCATGGCAGCACAACGCCAATGGCAGTGGGAATGCATCATGGCGGACCTGATCAGAGCGCACCATCATCGCCTTGGGAGAAAACCCAGATGATCCACGGTTGCATTGGTTGTATCGCGCCGGTCAGTACCGACATCCAATCCCCAACACCTTCCAAAATAACAGCACAACTGAAGATTTCGACTCTGCGCCACGCGTTGCCAGACAGGCGGGACGGGCCCGAAACACCGCCTCCGCGCCATATCTGAATGCAACACGCTCCCAATGGGAGCGACATGGTCTGCAGTTCAGGAGAAATTTGATGAAGACGACGATTTACGTGGCGGTCGCCTTGGCCGCCACGCCCACTTTGCCTGCTTTTGCCCAGGAAATGGACCACAGCCAGATGGATCATTCTGGCCATGACATGGCAGGTATGCCGGGTATGAACGATGCGCCAGCGGAGCCTGGTTCAGGCTCCGGCACCTCACGCCTTCCCGCCAACGAGGGGGGGCATCACGGCGTTCACTTCACCGCCGGTGACTGGGCCCTGATGGCTCATGGCTATCTGACCGGCGTTTACACCAACCAGACGGGTCCGCGCGGAGATGATAAAATCTACGCACAATCGATGTTCATGCTCACTGGCGAGCGCGACCTCGGCGGCGGCGCGACGTTGCAACTGCGCTCCATGCTCAGCCTTGAGCCGCTAATGAAACATCAAGGCTATCCCAACCTCTTTGCAACAGGCGAAATAGCGGGCGGAAACCCGCTGGTGGATCGCCAGCATCCGCATGATCTATTCATGGAACTGGCGGCGCGGATCGATGTGGACGTCAGCGATGGCGCAAAGCTGTTTCTCTATGGCGGACCAGTTGGAGAGCCTGCGCTGGGGCCAAGCGCCTTCGTGCACCGACGGTCGGCCAAGTATAATCCGGAAGCGCCGATCACGCATCACTGGTTTGATTCGACGCACATCACGTATGGCGTGCTGACTGGCGGGGTTGCGACGAACAAAATTCAGCTCGAAGCCTCGGCGTTTCGGGGACGGGAGCCTGACGAGCGGCGCTTCAATATCGAAACGCCAAAGCTTGATTCATGGAGTGCCCGCTTAACTTGGAACCCGTCCCCTCGATGGACGTTGCAGGCGAGCCATGGTTTTCTCAAGGAGCCGGAAGAGCATGAACCGGGAATCAATGAGCATCGGTCAACAGCAAGCATCCACTATGCCTCTGCCACCTTATCGGCGATGATCGCCTACTCCGCCAAGAATCGCGATCCCGGCCAAACGCTGACAGCCTGGCTAGCCGAAGCGAATTGGGACATTTCGAAGCATCACACGCTGTTTGGTCGCATCGAAAATGTTCGCAACGACGAGCTATTCCCTGACGATCTCGACCCGTTGCATGGCGTGCCCTTCCGGGTGCGCAAGTTTCAGCTCGGCTATGCCTGGAACACACCTCTTGGGACGAGTCCGTTCAACCTGGCGCTGGGCGGCACGGTTTCGGCCTTCGCCACACCGGATGCGCTAATCCCGTCCTACGGCAGGCGCCCGATGGGCTACACTCTGTTTGCCAAACTCGCGCTTGGGCATTGACGACTTCCGCCCCGATTGTCTCGTGGGAAGCGACCGAGATCAACTCTTTGGCGGAGGCGCGACACTGATTTTGACCGTTTCGCCCGAATTGCCCGGAAAGCCGGTAAAGATCGCTTCAACAAGATTGGGCACCAGATAGGTCAGGTTATCATCGCGGGAAACGGCCTTGGCGCTTCCTTCGAAGACGCGTTGGCCATCGGCCTTGCGATTAATGACCATGTTGATGTTGCTCGTATACACGGTGTAGCTCTCAACCTGGTCGAAACCCGATCCGAACAGGAACGGATCGTTGAAGCCGTAAATGAAGCCGCGGCGGCCATAATAGGGGTAATAATATGGAAAGCCTGAAGCATAGTGTAGCCCGCCGAAACCCCCATAATAGGGACTATAGCCAAAGCCACTGCCCGGAACCGAGCGGATCTTTTCCTTCCCGTTATCGACTGTATAGTCGAAACTGACGATCAGGCTGGCGCCATCAGGGCTGGATGCGGGCTGATACCCGAGTGCCGACAATTTTGCGCCGACCAGGCCTGCATATTGCGAAAATTCCAAGCTGCCTGCGAGCCTGGGATTGTCTGCCTTGACAAAATAACTCTGGCCTTGCGGTGCCGGCATCATCTGGAAGCGGTTAACCTGCGCCTTGAATGGTGTTGCGGCACATGCAGACAACGCAACCAATGCAAGCGGAGCAGCAAAACGGGCAATCAGATTATAGCGCAACATGTTTCCAGCCTTTCGAACACGACTCGGGCCCAAAGACCCTAACACTCCTCGGGAATATCTGCGAGCCGTGCTTAACGGCGGTTGAATGGCTATATGCTTAATCAGTTTCCTCCGGTCTTAACGATTTTAACGACAAGGTGCGCCTACACGGCAAGCCTTCATTCAAGGGTCCATGATTTTGCCAACAGCGGAAAACCGAAATCAGCGAAAATTCTGTGTCATTTGTGCCATAGCGCAGACCAAAACGTCAAATTTTTGGGCAATCGCAATTGACCAACGCCACTAACTGAATCACAGTCGTCAAAATAATTCTGTCAGGGAGTTAAATCATGAATTTTCAGGCTCTTCCCGCGCGTCGGCATGCGATCCTCGCGCTGCTCGGATCCACCATGCTCGTGACATCGCCAGCCTTTGCGCAGGCCGCCGCTGAAGAAGCATCAAGCGATGAAATCATCGTCACGGCGCAGAAGCGGGAGGAAAACCTGCAGAAGGTACCTCTCTCGATCCAAGCCATTGGCACGGAAAAGCTCGACCAGTTGCAGGTCAGCGATTTTGAGGACTACGTAAAGTTCCTGCCGAGCGTTACATTTCAGACCGGCGGACCGGGATTTGCGAAAGTCTATTTCCGCTGTTGGCAAAATCATGGACCCTTGAATGAAGGCTTGCCGTGTAGGCGCACC
>JANNLW010000181.1:0-1021 GCA_031397145.1 Sphingomonadales bacterium
CGTCGCCTGACGCTGGGCATCGTTGAAATAGGCGGGCACCGTCACGACCGCCTGTGTCACGGTCTCACCAAGATAGCTCTCGGCGGTTTCTTTCATCTTCTGGAGCGTGAAGGCCGAAATCTGGGACGGGGAGTAATCCTCACCACCCGCTTTCACCCATGCATCGCCGGTCTTGCCCTTGACGATCGTATAGGGAACGAGGCCCATGTCCTTCTTCGTCATCGGATCATCGAAACGGCGTCCGATCAGGCGCTTTACCGCGAAAATCGTGTTTTCGGGATTGGTGACGGCCTGACGCTTGGCTGGCTGCCCGATCAGGCGCTCGCCATCCTTGGCGAAGGCCACGATCGACGGCGTCGTCCGCGCGCCTTCTGCATTTTCAATCACCTTGGGCTTGCCGCCTTCCATCACAGCGACGCAACTGTTGGTGGTGCCCAAATCGATCCCGATAACTTTTCCCATTTCAATCCCTCATTCACGCGATAGTTTCAAAAGCTGGCACCGCGTTTTGGACCGCGACCAGCAACAGGTTCACGATGGGATATAGGTGTCGATTTGCTTGTCGCAAGGTTTCGGGACGATTAGTGAGCGATTCAAATTCTCGGGAGTCAAACAATGCGTCGTTATTCTGTCTTGATACCTCTTGTCATACTCTCTGCGTGCCAGCAGGCTGCGCCCAAGGCGGCCAGCGTCGAACACGCCTGGGTGCGGCTGCCTGCAGTCGAGGGTCGACCGGGGGCTGCCTATTTCACCTTGCATGGTGGCCCGGTTGATGACCGACTGATGTCGGTTTCTTCGCCACAGGCGATCAAAAGCGAAATGCATGACATGTCGATGGCCGGCGGGATCATGAAGATGGCGCCGATCGATGCAGGCCTTGCCGTTCCCGCAAAGAACGATGTGACATTCGAAAGCAGCGGCAAGCATGTGATGTTGTACGATATTTCACCCAAGATCACACCCGGCGGCAAGATGACGCTGACCTTTGCGATGGCCAGCGGCGAAACGCTTGAAGCGGAGG
>JANNLW010000185.1:0-1355 GCA_031397145.1 Sphingomonadales bacterium
CTGCTCGCTGTCGAAACGACTGAGTTCTTTCAGGCCGAGCAAAGCGAAAAAGGCGATTGTGGCAGCGGGATCGCTGACGCGGATCATGGTGTGAAGATATTTCATAGTCACTCCGATAGCCGATTATTGCGGCGCGCCCAAGCGTTTGAGTGCATCGGTCGCGGCCTTTCCGGCCGGGCTGTCTGGCGATGCTTTCACTGCCGCTTCCCACGCGGTTCGCGCAGCGGCATCCGCCCCGGAAAGGATTGCAATGTTTCCGGCCTCCAGCGCCACCGCCGCGTCATCGGGTGCGCGCTGTACGGCTTCGGCAATTTCGGCGCGCGCGCGAGTCAAATCCCCTGCGCGTCGGGCCAATGTCGCCGATAACAGCCAGACCAGCGGGTCTTCGGGGACCAGCTTCAATGCAACATCGAGATCGGCACGCGCGGCAGCCGGATCATTGAGCGCGGCGCGCGCGCGGGCCCGGTCAAGATGCGCCTCGCCAGCTTCGGCGCCCTTGAGCTCATTACCGGCCAGCGCGGCGTCAAAATGTTGGCCCGCCCTGGCCATGTCTCCCGCCGCCAGCGCAGCATTGCCGGCCTGAACCCAAAGCCGTGCGGCTCGGGCATCGCGATTGCGCTCCGCCTCCTCGGCTGCTTGCTGGAAGGCCGTCGCCGCGGGAAGCCAGCGTCGCAGGCTGGCATAGGCCAGCCCGGCGCATTGTCGGGCGAGCACGCCGCCGCCTTCGACTTGCCAGGTCCCTGCCATTTCAAGGGCCTTGGCGGCATCCTTTTCGGTGAGTTCGACACAGGTCGCAAAGCGAGCTTCGGCGGGGTTGGGCACGGCGGCCTCAGCGGCCAGATAGAGTAGGATCACAGGCGCTCCACAAGATCGCCGACGATGCGCAGCAGCAGGGCAATGTCCTGCTCGCGCGAAAGCCGGTGGTCGCCATCCTTGACGAGTATGACCTGCACATCGTCTGAACGAATCATCGCCGCGAGGTGCGGGCTGTGGTGCCAGGGAACATCCGAGTCCCGTTGGCCGTGGAGTAATCGCACTGGGCAATCGATCGCAACGGGTGATTGCAAAAGTCGGTTCACCTCGCCCGATTGCCACATCGCCTTGGTGATGATCGTAAGGTCAGGTCCATAGGGCGAGGCTTGCTCGAACCGCCCGTTCGAGAGGATTTCAAGCTTCTGCTCCTGGCTGTAACCCCAATCGGTAAAGTCGGGCGCAGCTGCGATACCGACAAGTCCGGCTACCCGATCCGGCCGCGCCAGCGCCACCAACAGCATCAGCCACCCGCCCATCGACGAGCCGACGAGTATGACTGGCCCGCGGGTCAGCGTGTCGATCATCAAGAGCGCGTCGTCACG
>JANNLW010000208.1:0-2383 GCA_031397145.1 Sphingomonadales bacterium
ACCTGAATACCTTTGCGGCGGGCGGTTTGCTCGATTGGCCCGAAGAACGCCTTGCTGATCTGGCGATCAATGCCACGATCTTGCTTCGTTACGGTCTGGATTATGCACGCGAAATGGGTGTGCCGATCGAACAGGGCGGTGGGGCGGTCCGCAACACGCTCCTCCGCCACCTGACGCTATTTGAACACCGCTTGCGACCCGAGGCAGCCACAAGGCTGCGCCGCTCGATCGAGCAGATCGAGCGCAGTTCCAGCGAAATGAAAGACAGAAGTCTGGACGGGCTGGAGTTGGTCGGCCCGCGCTGAAATCCTTAGGTACGCAGCCGTTCGATCGCCTGAGCGAGCGCCACATAGAGCTTGCCGGTGTCGGACGACAGCAATGTCACGCTAAGCGGTGATCCATCGCGCGTCGCAAGAACATTACGCAGCATCGCTTCAAAATCATGCACGTAACGGTTTACCTGTTCGCGAAATTCAACATCGTCGTCATAATGACGAGCAATTTCTCGCACTTCTCCCGAATTGAGCAGCTTGACCGCCCGACGCGTGAAGATACCACGATCACCACGCAGATATGATGCCCACGCGGTATCAGTGACTTCGTTCGAAAGGATCTTGTTCACGTCGATCGCGGTTGAGTTGAGCGATTCAATCAACAATGCGACCCTTCGCGCAAAATTGACCTGGTCGCTCTGTTCGACCTGATCCTTGGCTTCAACGATACGCGCTTCAAGCGCAGCGCTGGTTTCGGATATCGTCAACATTTGCCGCATCAATCGATCAGTGGCCTTTTGAGCCGCGCCAACAGCCTTTTCCGTCGTGCGCGCGATCTCCACCATCTGGGCTTCAACCTGGGCGGTCAGGGCTTCGGTAAGTGCATCGCTACTCAGTTTCGCAAGCGCTTCTGCCGATTGGGGTATCACTTCTCCCAACGCAGTCTTGGCCTGCTCACTGGCCTGGTTTGCGGTTTCACGGACACGCAAAAGAGCCTCGACAAGTTGGGGCGCGGCGTTCTGCGTCAGCCGCTCGGCATCGGAAATAGCCTTGGAAATGCTGGAAGCGAGGTCATCGGCCGTCTTGCGGCTATCGGCCAGTTGCGCTTCGCTGATTGACGACAGCGAGGCCATCACCTCTTGCTGTCGCGCCAACATTTCATCTGTTTCGATAAGCTTGTCGAGCGAAGCCGATGCAGCGTCAGTCAAATGTGACACAATCGGCGTCGCCGCTGCTACTGCTGCCATGCCTTCATTTGCACGCGCCTCAAGACGAACATAGGCCGCCGGAAGCGTCGTATCAATTTCATGTGCTGCGGCGTCAAGCGCCGTCATCAGAGATTCTACCCGCTCGACAAGCGTATTTGCCGTATCGCCGCCGTCGGTTAGCGCGTCTTTCAGGTCGTGCGTGTGGTTGCTCAGTGCCTTGATCGCGGTCCCAAGCCGCTCCGTGCGGGTAAGCCCGCCACTTTCAAGCAGCGCAAAGCGTTGCTCGACAGTGTCAAGGTCCGTCTGGAGCCGCGTAACGAGCGATTGCCCAATCTTGTCCTGTGCAGCAAAGCTCTGGGAAATGGCGTCAATCTGTTCGCCAATCGCAGTGACACGCTGTTCAAGTATTTCCGTCGATTCATTGCCGGATCGTGCAAGCGCGACATGGTTTTGTTCAACCATCGCGATCATTGCCGCACCCTGGGCTGTCATGCCTTGTCGTGCACCTTCCAGCGCCAGCGCTGCGCGTTCAAGTGCGTCGTCAACTGCACCGGTCATTTGTTCAGCGGCTTGTTCAAGACGTGCCCCTGAAACCTCGCTAACATCTTCCATCCGCGTCAGGTGGGCAGTCAATTTCTGCGCTGCATTTTCAGCAGTTTCGCCGGCTTCGTGACCACGTGTGGTCAGCAAGGATATTTGGGTATCCAGCGCGCCAGCCCGTTCCTGGGCGACAAGCCCGGCTTCCTGCAGCGAAGCGACGATTTGCCGAGTCTGGACGTCAGCTTTTGGCAGGTTTGCGAGAAGAACCGCGAGGTCACCGCGTGCAGCTGCTGCCGAACCTGTCAAAGCCTGCGTGTGGCGGGAAACAGTAGCAATTTCGGCTTCCATTGCTCGGGCAATACCGCTCAAGCGGCTAGCAGCATGGTCGCCCATGTTCAAAAGCGTTTCGCCTTGTTCCGAAAGCTCGGCGCGCCTCGCGACAAGCCGTGAAGATACAAAGTCAAGCAGAGCCTCAAGCCATTCGGCTTCAACCTGGATAGCAGCCGAAGTTCTTTGAAAACGACGCTGCTCCGACTTGCCGGAGCGAATTACGATAAGCCAAACCTCCGAGATCAGCGCGAGCGGTGCACTTGCAAAGGCTACGAAATCTACCCCATCTCCAAGTGTTGGAATGCGACCTGA
>JANNLW010000229.1:0-1895 GCA_031397145.1 Sphingomonadales bacterium
CACCCGTATTCCGTGAATATGCACGCGCCGGTCGATCCAGCATTCGAGCTTGCGCGAAGGCTCCAGCGCCCAGGGCAGGGTGCCTCTTTCGGGGGTGATGACATAGCCCTTTTCGCCCAGGGTCAGGAGGCCCGTCACGTCGACCCTTTTCAGGCTGTGCACGATATTTGCTCCGCGGGAGGGGCCGTCGCGGTGCGCCCCCGCGACGTCCTCCACTTCGATCGATGATCGGGGAGTTTAGAAACCGCGAACACACGGCCCTTGTAGTCTTTAGGCCCGAAAGCCCTGGACATGCACCACAAGCTCCCCGACCGGAAACGGTGCGGGGTTTGTGGTAAGTCACGGTCGTTACCAAACCGGTGTTCACGGGGTTCTAACGCCCCAGTGCCGTGCGTGGCGGCACCGCGTGCAAGGATGTCCGCAAAGCCCGCGCGATGCAAGGGCCACCGGCACGGTCAGGGGGCAGGGCGGTTCAGATGTTTGAACGGATCGGGTTACGGCAGGTTACGTTGACACCTTACTTAGCCCATAAATGCCTACCCGCCACCCCGCGCCACATCACCCCGCCAGCTTGGCCAGCATATTGTGCCAATGGTCGAGATTCCCGTTGAAGCTCTTGACCGGGATGCGCTCATCGCGGCCATGCGCGCGCTCATCATCGGGGATGATAATCCAGGTCCCGTCCACGCCATAGACGGGCATGCCGGTGGCGCGGAGATAGAGCCCGTCCGTGGCCCCAGCGGACATTTGCGGAATGATCAGCGTGTCGGGATGCCGTGCGTGGATCGAGGCGGTATAGGCCTTCACCACATCGGCGCGAAGCGGCGAGGCAGGAGACGGTGTACCCTCCCTGATCGGGGAGACAACAACCTCCACGCCAACCGTCGTCTGCAGGTCGGCCTGCACGTCCTTTGCTGCGATGCCGGGCAGGATCCGGCAATTCACTGTTGCCCGCGCCAATTGCGGTAGCGCATTGTCGGCATGCCCGCCTTCAAGCCGGGTCGCAACGCAGCGCGTGCGGGTGCCGCCCACTTCGGTCGGATCGGCTTCGATGAAATCGGCGGCCTCCTGATCATTCTCGTTCCTGAGCCAGCGGCGCATCGCGTCGCCAAGCGGGCCCTTTTCCTGTGTCGCGCGCGCCGTGAAATAGGCGCGCGTGGTTTCGTTCAGCGCCGGGGGGAAGCGATGGGTTTCCAGTTTTTTGAGGCCTGCGGCCAGCTCATAGATGGCGTTGTCCGGCCGGGGTCTTGAGCTATGCCCGCCGGGATTGCGGACAGTTAAGCTAAAGTCCTGGTACATTTTTTCCGAAGTCTGGAGGCCAAAGCCGACCGACGTCCCGTCCTTGAGGAACGCGCCACCGCCGGCGTCAGCGTTGAGCGCATACTCGGCATCGGTAAGCTTGCGCCATTCGGTCGCGGCAAGACGCGCGCCCTGACCCACGGTTTCCTCGTCACCGGTGAACAGGACGATGATATCGCGCTTCGGTTTGAATCCCTCAGCCTTCAGGCGAAGCAGCGCAAGAGTGATTGCGGTGATGCCGTTCTTCATGTCGATCGTGCCGCGGCCATAAAGATAGCCGTTTTCTTCGATCAACTGGAAGGGATCTCTGGTCCAGTCCTCGCGCCGGGCCTCAACGACATCCATATGGCCGAGCAACAGGATCGGCTTTGCCTTTGGCTTGCCAGCCGCGGGCCAACGCACGATCATCGCCTGGGTGTTGAGATAGGATTTGACCTCGATGTTGGTGATGCCCGCTGCCTCGAACTTGCCCTTGAGATAGGAGACGAGTTCGCCCATGCGCGGGTCCGCACGCTCCTGCACCGTCGGGATGGAGATCGCCTTTTCCAGTATCGCGCGCCCTTCGGCGTGCCAATCGGTTGCGGACTTGCGGAACT
>JANNLW010000234.1:0-3843 GCA_031397145.1 Sphingomonadales bacterium
GCGTCACTTCTTCGTCCGACCAGTTATGGCCGACTGGAGCGACGGGAATGGTCAGCAGCGGGTCAAGGCCCGGCGTCGGCTCTTTCGCCAGCTCGGCTTGCCGCGCGAAGACATCGAACTGGTGATAATGCATCGCGTGAAGCGTAGCCGCCGTCGGTGACGGCACCCATGCCGTATTCGCGCCCGCCTTGGGGTGGCCGATCTTCTGAACCATCATGTCCGCCATCATGTCGGGCGCTGCCCACATGCCCTTGCCGATCTGCGCCTTGCCAGAAAAGCCGCAGGCAAGCCCGATCTGGACGTTGCGCGCTTCATAGGCGGTGATCCAGCTGGACGCCTTCATCTCGCCCTTGCGGATCATCGGCCCCGCTTGCATCGAGGTGTGCATTTCGTCACCTGTGCGATCGAGGAAGCCGGTGTTGATGAACACAATCCTGTCCTTCACCGCGTGGATGCAGGCCGCGAGATTGGCCGACGTCCGACGTTCTTCGTCCATCACACCAATCTTCACCGTATGGCGCGCGAGTCCCAGCATATCTTCGACCGCATCGAACAGATCGTTGGTGAATGCCGCTTCCTCCGGTCCATGCATCTTGGGCTTCACGATATAGACGCTGCCTGTGCGCGAATTCCTGAATTTTCCAAGCCCCTTGAGATCATGCAGGGCGCAAAGGACGGTAAACACGGCATCGAGAATGCCCTCTGGCGCCTCGGAACCATCCGCTAGCAGAACCGCCGAATTGGTCATCAGATGCCCGACATTACGAACGAAGAGCAGGCTCCGGCCCGGGACGGTCACATCACCCCAACGGCGATCGGATTCGAGAGCGCGGGTCATCGAACGGCCGCCTTTGTCAAAGCTTGCCTCAAGATCGCCGCTCATCAGGCCCAGCCAATTGGTATAAGCCGCAACCTTGTCTTTAGCATCGACAGCTGCCACTGAATCTTCCAGATCAACAATCGTCGTAAGCGCCGCCTCAAGAACCACATCAGCGATATTTGCTAGATCCAATTTGCCGATTGGGTGATTTCGATCGATCACGATTTCAATACGCAGCCCATTGTGCCGGAACAGGAAGCCGCTTGGTCTCGTGGCGACCAGTTGGTCAGGGTTCATCAAAATCGGGCCGTCGCCTTGCCAGTCAACCCATTTCCCTGTCGCAAGCGGGACGGCTTCATCCAGAAACGCTTTAGCTCGCGCAATAACCGCAGCTCCGCGCGCAGCGTCATAACCACCCGGTTTTGCCGGCGGCGCATCAAGCGCATCGGTGCCATAAAGCGCATCATAAAGGCTCCCCCAGCGCGCGTTCGCCGCATTGAGCATAAAGCGGTCGTTGAGGCTGGGCACGACCAGCTGTGGCCCCGCCATAGTTGCAATTTCGGCATCAACATTCCGGGTACCGATCGCGAACGGTGCTGGCTCTGCGACAAGATAACCAATTTCGAACAGGAACACTTGATAGGCCGCCATATCCACAACCGGCCCGGGATTGGCGTCGTGCCAGTCATCCAGTTGCGCCTGAAGCCTATCGCGCTTGGCCAGGAGGGCCCGGTTCACCGGCACGAAACGGTTGAGAAGCGCGGCCAGCCCGGCCCAGAGCGCGTCGGCGGCAACGTCTGTGCCCGGCAGGGCCCGATTTTCAACGAATTCGGCAAGCTCGCTCGCAATGGAAAGGCCGGCGCGCGTGGTTGTGCTGGTCATGAAGACCCCTTCGTCAGATCGTGGAATGCCCTTCCTGGGGAACGGAAGATTCGCGGGACGAGCCTATGCCGAGAGCAGGCGAGGTTGGCAACCGCCCGAAACTAACCCTAAACTTCCAACCCGGTGGCTTCATTCCCAGTCCACGCTATAAGCGCCCAATGCCATCTCTAACTTCTCAGGAACACGCCACCATCGAAGCCGCTGCCGACGCGCCCATGTTGAGTCAGGTCGAGCTATGGGCTGCAACCAATTCGGGAACCGCAAATCTTGCTGGACTTAAAACCGTGTCGCATCTGCTCGCCGACGCCTTTACACCACTTCCGGGCGAAGTTCGTCTCATCGAGCCCGATCCTGTCGAGGCAGTACTTGCCGACGGCACGATCAAGACGATCGAGCGAGGCAAGCATCTTCATCTGAGCATGCGGAGGGATGCGCCCGTCCAGATCCTGCTGACCGGCCACATGGACACCGTCTTTGCCGTCGATCATCCCTTCCAGTCGCTGAAATGGCTGGAAGATGGCGTCCTCAACGGCCCCGGCACGGCAGACATGAAGGGCGGCATAGCAGTCATTCTGGCAGCACTCCGTGCGGTCGAGGCATCGCCGCTTGCTGCCCGTATCGGCTATGACGTTCTGATCAATTCCGACGAAGAAACCGGGAGCCATGCATCGGCCCGCCTGATCGCCGAGCTTGCGCGGGGCAAGACCGCGGCTCTCACCTATGAACCCGCGCTGCCCGATGGCACATTGGCTGGCGCACGCCCGGGAAGCGGCAATTTCTCCGTGACCATTCACGGCAAGGCGGCACATGCCGGGCGCAATCCCGAGGATGGGCGCAATGCCTTGATCGCGGCGGCCGATCTTGCATTGAGGCTCAATGCGGCCAAGGCGCCAGGGCTCAAGGTCAATCCGGCAAAGATCGACGGCGGTGGCCCCAACAATATTGTCCCAGATCAGGCGATCCTGCGGGTCAACATGCGTCCAATGACACCGGATGACATGATCGCTGCAGAGGAAATGTTGCGGGTGACAATCGCCGCTGTTTCCAGAGACCATGGCGTGCACTGCCATCTCCATGGCGGCTTTAACCGGCCCCCAAAGCCGGTCGATCAAGTCGCTGAGAGGCTGTTCGGACTGGTCCGCGATTGCGGAAACGATCTCGGTCTGGCAATAGCGTGGAAAGCGACAGGGGGTGTATGCGACGGCAACAATATTGCTGCCTGCGGCGTGCCCGTTGTCGATACGATGGGGCCACGCGGGGGTTCCATCCATTCGGATGAGGAGTTTCTGATCGTGGACAGTTTGGCCGAGCGCGCACAGCTTTCGGCGCTTACTCTTTTGCGGATTGCAGAGCGGGGCCGCATATGAACTTCCGTATCCGGGCCGCGGGAATGCGCGACCTCCAGCCGCTATATGAAATGGCAAAGCTGACAGGGGGTGGCTTTACGAATCTGCCACCCGACCGCAAGTCGCTGACCGGCAAGATTGAAAAGTCGGATACGGCTTTTTTCCGCGATGACGATCTGCTGGCAGACGACATTTTCCTGCTCGTCCTTGAAAACACGGAAACCGGCGCCGTGCGCGGCACGTGTCAGCTTTTTACGCAAATTGGCCAGAAATGGCCTTTTTATTCGTACCGTATCGGTGCACTCACCCAGCACAGCGAAGAGTTGGGGCGCACCTTTCGTGCCGATATGCTGACGCTTTCCACCGATCTTGAAGGGGCAAGCGAAGTCGGCGGGCTGTTCCTGCATCCGGGCGAACGCGCAGGCGGACTCGGCATGCTGATAGCGCGCAGCCGTTATCTCTTCATCCGCAACCACCGCGCGCGCTTCGCCGACCGGATCATCGCCGAACTTCGCGGCATCATCGACGAAGCAGGTGGCTCGCCCTTCTGGGACGGTGTCGCAGGCCGCTTCTTTGGCATGAATTTCCAGGACGCTGACGAATTCAACGCTGTCAACGGGAACCAGTTCATCGCTGATCTTATGCCCAAACATCCCGTCTATACAGCGATGCTTCCCGAAAGCGCACGCGCCGTGATCGGCCTCCCCCACCCCTCGGGCCGGGCCGCGATGCGCATGCTCGAGAATGAGGGATTTCACTGGGAGCACTATATCGACATTTTCGACGGCGGCCCGA
>JANNLW010000237.1:0-3699 GCA_031397145.1 Sphingomonadales bacterium
CAAACGCCGAGACAAAGCCGGACCGGCAATCTGGATAACCCGAATAATCGAGCGCATTGATGCCGATGACCAGGTCTCGGGCACCGATCGCTTCGGCCCATCCAAGCGCGAGAGACAGGAAAATAGTATTGCGGGCCGGCACATAGGTTGCGGGGATGCTCCCATCGACGCCGCCTTTGGGCACGGTAATCGCGGTATCGGTCAGGGCCGAGCCGCCGAACGCCGACAAATCGACCGGCAGCACGATATGGCGTTCAGCCTTCAGCACCCGAGCGATCCGTGCTGCGGCTTCGAGTTCGATCCTGTGCCTTTGGTTATAATCGATTGTCAGTGCAAACAGCCGGTAACCTGCCTCGCAAGCCAGCCCTGCCGCAACCATCGAGTCCAGCCCGCCAGAAACGAGCACAATGGCAGCATCACCAGCGGTTGCAGGAAGAATAGTCATGGCGCGTTGGCGCTATCCCCCGATCTCTCGGGTTTCAAGCCCCGAAAAAGAACGGGCCGCTCCGTGAGGGGCGGCCCAGTAAGGCCAATCGGCCATTTGGGAGGAAAGCGTGCCATCAACATAGTTCAGGCACTCCTGCGAAATACCCCGCTTTGGTTAACATTGGCCTAACGATGGGGGGCGAGCATTGCCACCTTGCATTCTCCGACCCGCCGTCCCTCAAGTTCGAAGGCAAACGGCTCCTGCTTGGCAATACCCTGCGATTCGATCTGAATAAGGCGTGGCGTTTCAACCTTGATTGTCGTGCGACCATGTCCGGCACCCGGGCAGGTATAATGGACCGTCGTTTCATGTTGGGAATTGGAAATGACGAAGCGATTGCATATCGCGGCGCCATGTTGAACCTGAAGCAATGCCCGTACATCGCTGACACAAAGCGAGCGGCTCTCCGCCGGATTGGTGCGCGATTTCAAAAGCCATTGGCCGGGCTGGACCACTGCAAGTGCTGGCATGGCGCCAGGCGCGGTGTTCTGGGTAAGACCCGGGCCCGCAAGTGTCGCGAGCGCGATGATCGGCAATAGCAACAGGCGCGTCACGCTCATGCCCCCATGAAGGTGGCCGGTTTCTTCCGGCGAACTGTTGTAGCTAGTCATAATAATCAAACGCGTATTGGATGTTTTCGACAGGACTCCAATACGACCGAAAGCAGGCGAAAATAAGTTAGTGTAACGAGACCGGAAATTTTCGGGCACAAAACTCGCAATCAACCGAGATGGTGCCTGTCTCATCCGCCATTTCCAGGCGTTCCTCCTCGGGGAAACGAAAGATGACATCGCGAATATGGTCAGGGTCGCACCGGCATCCTTGCGAGAGCGAGGCGCCGCCGAGCACGCGAACCTCGCCTTCGTCATGATACAGCCGCCAGACCAGAGTCTCCAATGATACAGCCGGATCGGTCAACTCCAGCGGCCGGATCGAATGCGAAAGGATCTCGACATGCTCCCATTCGGGATGGTCGAGTCGCGTATGGATTCGTTCGCGGCCATCTTCGCCTTCTGCGAGATGTTGCACCAGCAGGCCCCCTGCGACGCGCCCCGCGACGCCAACCCGGACGAGGCTGGGTATCTGTTCGGATTGGCTGAAATAGCTTTCGACTGCTTGCGCCAGCGATTCGCCTTCGAGAGGGACGATCCCCTGATAGCGTTCTCCAGACGTTTCCTGGTCAAACGTAATCGCGAGATAACCCTTGCCGAACAGTCCAAACAGGGTGGGGTTGGCCGGTCCTTCGGCCAGCCGGTCCGCATCATGCTTCACATAGCCGCGCAATTCGCCGCCGCGATAGTCGCAGACCAAAAGGCTGACCGGCCCGCCTTCGGTTTGCGCCTGCATAGTCAACTGCCCGCCCGTGTCCTTGAGCATTGCCCCCAAAAGTGCGGTAATCGTGAGAGCCTCGATCAGCAGCTTTTCGATGGCCGGTGGATAGCTATGGGCGGAAAGGATGGTTTCGAGCACGGATCCGAGACGCACGAACCGACCGCGCGCATGGCGCTCAACCAGGATGAAACCAAGCGCGCGATCAATATCGGCGTCGATCACCCGATCAGCCCGAAGCACCAAAGCAGGATCGATTTCTGGGCATGGATGCGGTTTTCCGCTTCATCCCAGATCAGCGATTGGGGGCCGTCGAGCACCGCATCGGTCACTTCCTCGCCGCGGTGAGCGGGCAGGCAATGGAGAAAACTCGCGTCGGATTTGGCGCCCGCCATCAACCGTTCATTGACCTGATAGGGGGCCATCGCCGCGAGTTTGTTATGGACATGCTCCTGCCCCATCGACACCCAGGTATCGGTCACGACAACATCGGCATCGCGGACAGCCTCGGTTGCATGCTGCACGATTTCGATCACCGACCCGGCAGTGCGGGCGGCCTCTATAAAGCTTTGATCCGGCCCATATCCTTGCGGGCATCCCGCTTTGACGTTGAACTTCATCAGCCCGGCCGCTTCGATGATCGACGACAGAACGTTGTTGCCATCGCCGAGCCAGGCAAGATTGAGGCCCGGGAGCGGTTTGCCATGTTCGATCAGCGTGAGGAGATCGGCGACTATCTGGCAGGGGTGCGAAAGGTCGGTGAGGCCATTGATGACTGGCACCTCCGCAAACTGGGCCATTTCCTCGATCTTGCTGTGTTCATCGGTGCGCACGACGATCGCGTCGACCATCCGGGAGAGAACGCGCGACGTATCGGCGACAGTCTCGCCGCGCCCCAGTTGCATTTGCCCGGCGGCCATGAACATCGCATCGCCTCCCAACTGCCGCATCGCCATGTCAAACGAAACACGGGTTCGGGTGGAATTCTTCTCGAATACCATCGCGAGCGTACGTCCGGCGAGCGGCGCGTCGGGATCAGCCTTGCCCTTGGGCCAGCCCTTGCGCGCGGCCTTCCGGTCAAGCGCATCGGCCAAAATCGATGCAATCCCGTCCGCTCCTGCGTCGGACAGGTTCAGGAAGTGCCGAATCACGCCGCCTGCGGGATCTGATAGTCCCGTGCGCCGGCGGAAAGCCGTTCGATACACTCGTTGATATGCTCCTCGCCAATCACCAGCGGCGGCAATACCCGGAACACATTCTCCCCTGCTGCCACGGTCAGAAGACCGTGATTGTCGCGCAGATGCGCCACGAACTCGCGCGACACGGCGGGTTCCTTCATCTTGATGCCGAGCATCAGACCCTTGCCGCGGATCTCCTCGAACAGGTGGTCATGGTTCGGGATCAACTGTTCGAACGCCTGACGCAGCCGTTCGCCCATCTTGGCCACATGATCGAAGAAGCCGGGTTCGAGCATTACGTCGAGGATCGCCTGCCCTGCCGCCATTGCAAGCGGGTTGCCACCGTAGGTCGAACCATGGGTGCCGATTACCATGCCCTTGGCGGCTCCCTCCGTAGCCAGGCACGCGCCGAGCGGAAAACCGCCGCCAATGCCTTTCGCAACGGTCATGATGTCCGGTGTGATGCCGTAATGCTCATGGGCGAAAAACTTGCCGGTGCGGCCATAGCCGCACTGGATCTCGTCGAGGATCAGCAGCAGGCCATGATCGTCGCAAGCTTTGCGCAGGCCCTTGATGAACTCCGCCGTGCCTGCGGTCATCCCGCCCTCACCCTGCACCGTCTCGACAAGGAACCCTGCGGTCTCCCCGTCGATCTTGGCGATCGCGGCTTCGAGATCGTTGAATTTTACATAGTCGAAGCCCGGC
>JANNLW010000256.1:0-4290 GCA_031397145.1 Sphingomonadales bacterium
CCTGGACGCGCCAATTCGCCTCGAAATCGGTTGGCCAGGTAATAGAAACCAGCTTGCCTGACATGTTGGCGAGCGCTGCTGCCGCAGCCGCATCAACGCTGATTGATGTTGCAGCGACAGGCTTTGCCCACCACCGGGCTATATTTTTGGCCCTTTCCCGTTGCGCATCGTCAGAAACAACAACAAACAGGGGAGAAAAGATGAGCCAGACACCAGTGAAGGAAAGCATGCCGAGCGGAAGGCAGATCCAGAAACCCGCCTGATGATGAAGGTTTGTGAAACTGTCCTTTACGCGTCGCCAGCGCAGTCCCCGAAGGATGCCTCCCGCGGTCGGCCACCAGAGCCAAAGACCAGTCAGGGAAGAGATCAGCATCGCGACGCCCAGCAAGCCGACAACCTGGTGCCCGACGCCGGGGATAAACATGCTGGCATGAAAATCATGAAGCTGCTGGCGCAGGCCTGCATTTCCTGCGGCCGTATCAAGCACGTCGCCATTTGCAGGGTCGATCCAGACGTTGGTGCGCTGCGATTTCGGGCCACTTCCCGCAACAGTCAAGGCTGCCCGTTCATCCCGAAAGCTCAACGACGATATCGCCGAACTCGCATCGAGTCTGGAACGAGCGGCCAGGATATAGGCGGACGGCAGCAAAACGACTTCCCCGCTTCCCCCGATGCGCCGCTGGGGATTGGTCGCGTCGTCGAGCCACTCGTGCCAGACCAAAGCCGATCCGCTCAACGAGAGCGGCACAATCAACAGCGCCAACGTGATCCCGAGCCACTTGTGAATCGAGAGCCAAGTCGCCCTGAGCCCATGCTTGTTTGCCATGCCTAACACCTCACCGCCTATGGCAATGCCAACCTCATTCAAGGAGGGATGTTGGTCGGGGAGACAGGATTCGAACCTGCGACCCTCTGTTCCCAAAACAGATGCGCTACCAGGCTGCGCCACTCCCCGACGCGGAGGCGCCTAGGCTGGCGCGGCACAGACTGCAAGGGAAATTGGTGGGCCCGGAGGGATTCGAACCCCCAACCAAGCCGTTATGAGCGGCCGGCTCTACCATTGAGCTACAGGCCCACGCCAGTTCTCGCCCGCGCGTTAGCGGAGCAAAGGCGATGCGCGCAAGTTCAGTTCTGCTCCGATCGCGCGCGCCATGCAGCAGCAACCACATCTGTTACCCCAACAGGTGCGATGTTTTTGACCGCAAGAAACGCCAGTATCTTGTCCCACCAATTATAGAATTGGCTCAAATCAGCAGAGTTGCGAACATAGGGCGTATGGCCCGGGGCCAGAGATGGTGAGTGAAATGAGAAGCTGAAAAACTGGATCCCGTCGCGCAGCATCCATTGAATGGCTTGTTTAACATCCTCAATCGGCATGTCTTCGGGGGTTAATGCCACCCTCGCGACAAGGCCGAAACGCGCAAGGCTTGCCGTCCGATTCTCGTTTCGGCGGCCATCACCAATCAACCAACGACCATAACGTCGCAATTGACCTGTATAGGTGGCGCCCAGCGGTAATTCGAGTAATTGTCCGGTTGGCCCGGCCCAATAAGGTCGCGAGTCATATTTCAGGAAGCTTGGTCCACCTTCGTTGCTATAGTCAAAATGCGGGCGCACCGAGGTGTCGATACGGTATCCCTCTTCCTCAAGCAGTTTTGCTGTGTTGGCTCCTACCCCATAACGTCCCGCGCGATAGACTATGGGCCGTGTACCATTCGTGATTGAAGCGATTCGCTCAGTCAACAATGAGAGTTTTTCTCTCTCAAGTTTTTCGGGAAGATTGCCCACAAAGCTATTGAAACTGTTCAATTCCTCATCATTTGGTGGGTTTACCCAAGGATGAAGCTGTGTGCCAATTTCACAACCATGATCTGCATGGAGCCCAGCCAGCACGTCGCGCGATCGAGCATTGTCTGCAACCGGATAGTCGATCAGGTAGCAGGGGTGCACTCCGTGCGCGTCCATAAGTCGCTGGAATTCTGGCAAATGGCGAACTGCGCTTGTGCTGATTGCGTCTCGCGAACGCGGGCGGGTCCAGTCAAACTCTTCTTCGGTATCAACAAAGACGGAAAAGCGCCGACCGAACTGAGCATCGAACTGCACACGGTCATTGGCTCTGGCGGGATGGTCCAACCGACCTTCGTTCTGCCGTCGTCGATTGGGTTGCCCCGATTTTTGCACTGATTCTAGCCGCTTTCCTTGCTCTCTCCAGAGCTATCCACGGCGCATGGTAGGATCAAGCTGAACCTTTCGCGACCTATTTCTAAATGGCCCCCAGCACGGCTGGCCATTGCGTCGATCAATCGGATGATGAATCCAAGGCCAAGTGCCAGATCACCACGTTCGGCGTCATCACCAACCGCTGCAGTTGCATGGATTTTTTCCCGTGACAGGCCGATGATGCTCTTTGGACGATCAACATGAAATATGATGGCAGTGGTGGCCGCTTCCAATCGCGCAGCCAATTCTTCACCTTTCCCAGCCAGCTCTATTGCGGTCGAAAGCAACCTCCCAACGAGTCTGGCACAGGTTGCCCGATCGACCAGAGTCTGGTGAATGTCACGCCCGATCGAAACGCGCAGACTGACCCCTCGTTCATCACTCAACGGGCGGAGTTCCTTGGCCACAGATCCAAGAACTTCGGCTAGATCAACGCCGGCGTCGACCAGTTTTTCTGTCGGCCAATCTCCCGTCTCCAATCGTGCCGCAGCGTCGAGATCATCGATAACGCTCATCAACCGCGATGCATCGCCGACAATTCTGCGTGCCATATCGCTATAATGATGAGCCACCGGCCCGAGAAACTGGCCTTCAATCATTTCGCCGAAGCCGCGAATGGCGTTGAGTGGTGTGCGCAGTTCATGGGCAAGTTGACGGACAGAGTCTGCGGACAAGTTGCCGCCAAGCAATTGGCTGGCGCCGGACACAGTCATAGCCCCGCGTTTTGCGATTCCGCGATACCCCATAAATCGTCCATTATGGGGATTGAACAATGGGTTTGCCGATATAAGCCATGTTCCAGCAACGGCGCCTGCACCTGCCACTTCAAGATGCGCATCGATGAACTGCATGCGTTGGCGAGACGCGCCGGCAGCATGTCCATCCACGCCGAATCCGCCTGGCTCTGCCATATCTACGAGCGAAATTCCTATGAGGGGACCGCGTGGCGCTCCTTCTACCCAGTTGACGATCCCATCACTGCCGGATTCAAAACGAAAGCTTGTAATTGCTTCCAGCTGGTCAACCAACATTTTGGGCACTTGATGATCACGTCGATACGCTTCGATCCGGGCGACGAGATCGCGAATCTGTATCTGAGAGCCTTCGGATGCAGCACTTCCAGGATCACTTGGAAGCGCAAAATCATGCGTCCCATAAGCGGCCAGGATACGATTGGCCTCGGATGGAAGGTCCCTCCGTTCGCGCAATAACGCCCTGCTCGTCGCCGGCCAGCCGGGAATCAATCGTACCCATTCCGCTTCGGACAGTTTCGCGCGGGTCAGAACCGGAGCGGCAATCCTGGCAATATCCTGAGCGAAAAAATCGACCATTTCGTTCGACATCTCATGATAAGATAATGCGGTTGCCGTCATGCGTCGGCGTTCCGCCGGAACAATGTCGCGCCAAAGTCGAAGCCTTTCGAATCCGGCCTCACACAACTCCGGCAACAAGAATGACGATTCCTGCGTCATGACGTCCGCTATTTGGGCCCATACCGCACCTTTGGCAGCCGCATTTTCTGCGGGCTGCGCCAACAGGGTGCTCAGGCGATCATCAAATCGCACGGGGAAGGTTGCCCACTACCAATTCTCTCTCCTGAGGAACGGATAGCCTGTTGATGAGGCTGCGGGAAGCATCGAAACTTGACCGTCACAAAGTGGCACAATGCGCTTGCATCGCAACAAAATTACAGCGATGAATCGAATCAAGAAAGGATACTCCCCTTATGGCGCAAGTTTCGTTCGACAGAATCGATCGGCGCATTCTCTCAGAATTGCAGTCCGATGGCCGCATGACAAATGTCGATCTTGCCGAACATGTAGGTCTAACCGCACCTCCCTGTCTGCGCCGCGTGCGTGCTCTGGAGGAAAGCGGGGCCATTGAGGGCTATCACGCTACGCTAAACGCTGCGCGGTTGGGGTATACGATCACAGTTTTTGCGATGGTCAGCCTCAAGAGCCAGGCTGAGGCCGATCTTCGTGCCTTTGAATCGCATGTTGCCGCACTTGATCCCGTTCGCGAATGCCACATGCTCAACGGGGAAATAGACTTTATCCTCAAGATTGTTGC
>JANNLW010000484.1:0-1012 GCA_031397145.1 Sphingomonadales bacterium
AAGGTTCTCCCCTATTCGTCGTTCATTGGCACGTCACCTGACGATCTTTGGAATTATATGGACGGTTATGAAAAGGCGACAGGCGGCAAGATCCTTGCCATTCCGCACAATTCAAATGTTTCAAACGGCCTGATGTTTCAAATGACGCAGCCAGGCGGCGGAGCAATGACTGCAGCCTATGCCCGGCGTCGCGCAGCACATGAGCCGCTGGTCGAAGCCACACAAATCAAAGGTGACAGTGAAGCCCACCCCTTCCTTTCGCCCAATGACGAGTTTGCCGATTATGGCAAGGCGGGATGGGAGCTTGGCAACCTGACCATGGAACGCGGGAAGACACCGGATATGTTTGCGGGCGAATATGTGCGTGAGGCTTTGAAGCGCGGGTTGCGACTTGAGCAGATGACCGGGTTAAATCCCTACAAGTTCGGCATCATCGGCTCGACCGACTCCCACACTTCGCTGGCCACGGGCGATGAAGACAATTTCTTCGGAAAGCATTCGGGAGTGGAGCCCAATGCGAAACGGGCGATCGAACCTCAAAATCTTGGCACGCGCGTTGGTCGTTTTGGCTGGCACTATCTCGCCGGCGGTTATGCTGCTGTATGGGCAAAGGCGAATACACGTGGCGCTATTTTCGATGCGATGACACGCAGGGAAGTTTACGCGACCACCGGCCCAAGGATGCTGGTCCGGATGTTTGGCGGTTGGGATTTCAGCGCCGAAGACCTCAAGGCCGCGCCACGATGGTGCGCGTCATGGAGGACGTGTTCCGCACCCTCATCAAGAAAAAATACGGCACCGACGACAACTTCGACGTGATTGTGAACACGAACAACGGCGACTTGGAAATCTGGCGCGTCCGCGAAGTGGTACACGACGGCGAAGTGACCGACGAGCGCAGCCAAGTGAGCCTCACCGAAGCGAATACCATCGATGCGACGGTGAATGTGGGCGACGAATGCTACGAGCAAATCTCTGTCAACGACGACTTTGGCCGCCGCGCCATCATGGC
>JANNLW010000264.1:0-4403 GCA_031397145.1 Sphingomonadales bacterium
AGCACCTGCATGTATCGCGCGAGGATGATCAGGTCGACCTGCTGTTCCTCGACGAGCGCCAATAATTTGGCTTCCTGTGCAAGCTTGGTTTCCGGCGTGATCGGCAGATGATGGAAGGAAATGCCCTCATGCTCCGCGCGCCGTTGCCAGGTCATGTGGTTTGAAACAATGCTTGTGACGTCCATCGGCAGCCGTCCGGTAGAGCTGCGGTAAAGGAGATCATTCAGGCAATGCCCGCCTTGGCTGACCATGATCATCGCCCGGGTCTTCTTCTTCAGGTCATGGATGCGCCAATGCAGCCGGAATGCGGTCGCGACCGGCATGAATCCTTCAGAAAATCTTTCGGTGGTCATGCCTTCAGGACCAGAAATTGCGACACGCATGAAGAAGCGACCCGTGTTCGCGTCGCCAAAGTGCGAGCTCTCGACGAGATTGCAATCCTGGCTGACGATCGAGTTGGCGACCCCGGCGACGATGCCTTTCCGAGCCTCGCTGTCGATAAGCAGAACGAAGTCAGCCGCTTTTTGCATTTGTAATCCCGATCCTGTCCAAATTCGGGGCCCGCCTAGCGATGTCGGGCACCTCGATCCAATACGTGCGGGGTTACATTAGGCAATTTAATCGGAATACGTAGATATTGTGAACAAGGGTGAAATTAATTTTACCAATTGGGAAAAATTGGTCATTTGCCTATCGGCTGCTCAACCTGAAGATTGAGCTGATAAATTGACATAGGGCTATGTCTAAATGCGATTGTCCACGATCTCGCGATGACAATATAGCCAATGAACTTGCGTCTCCAAACGAGGCCAACAGAGGGGGAAAATAATGAAAACCGGACTCAAACTATCTTCAGCAATCCTTGCACTGGCCTCGCTTGGTGCCGGTAGCACCCCAGCCTTTGCTCAAGACGCAGCAGCGGCAGAAGAAAGCGATATCGGCATTGCCGATATCATCGTTACGGCAACACGGCGCGAAGAATCGCTGAACAGAATCCCGCTCGCCATTCAGGCTCTGAGCGGCGAAGCTCTCTCTGATCTCAACATCACAAAGTTCGACAAGCTGATCGAATATCTTCCGAATGTGCGTACCGCTTCGCGCGGTCCCGGCGCATCGTCGATCTTCATTCGTGGCCTTTCCACTGACTCGCCTGGTCTGCAGGTTGCTGGCACTGCAGGCGCGCAGCCAACGGTAGCTCTCTATGTCAACGACTCACCGGCATCACTGGTTGGACGTAATCTGGATCTTTACGCCGTGGACCTTCAGCGCGTCGAAGTGCTGGCCGGGCCGCAAGGCACGCTGTTTGGCGCAAGCGCGATGGGCGGTGCCGTCCGCTATATCACCAACAAGCCTGACTTGTCCGAATTCCATGCCGGGTTCAACGCAAGCTACGCCTTTACCAAGAGCGGTAAAGAAAGCGTCGCGGGTGACGCCTTCATCAACGTCCCGATCGTGAAAGACAGGCTGGCCGTGCGTGCGGTCATCTATAGTGATCGTCAGGGCGGTTATATCGACAATGTCGCAGCAACCTTTCAGATGCCGTTCAATGGCAATGTTGGCGTTGCAGGCGCGCTGCCAACCGGTAACCCGTTGCTCGTGATGCGTGCAATCCAGTCATGTCAGGCAACCGCGACTACAGTCGTACCAAACTGCAACGGAAGCGGCTACACCGCGCCGACACGCCAGATCATCAACAATGACGCATTTGTTGAGAAAGACTATAACGATGCGACCTATCGCGGGGCCCGCCTGGCCCTCACCTGGAAGCTGAGTGACGACTGGTCAGTTGACCTGATGCATATCCGTCAGGAACTCGACACCGACGGTGTATTTGACTTTGAACCCTCAGTGGGTGACCTCAAGGTGACCAAGTTCAACGATAACTCGCTGCGTGACCGAGCCAATCTCTCCTCGTTGACGATAAACGGTCGACTGGGTGCGCTCAACCTGATCTATACTGGGTCCTATTTGAAGCATCGCGCCACGCAGATCGCCGACTATGCCGGTTATTCGAACCTCGGGCTTTATTTGCCTTACTACGAATGCGATCGCGGCGTCTATTATACGGCAGCTTACAACGGCAACATTGGCAACACCTGCTACGCGCCGAACAAAAGCTATCAGACGCGCAATCGTACCAAGCGTTTCACGCACGAATTCCGGGTGACAACGCCAGCCGAAAAGCGCCTCCGCGGTACGTTCGGCTTGTTCTATGACAACAACAAGCTGTTCGACAACACCGACTGGTCCTATCTGCAACAGGCCGCAGGCTTCATCTACCGCCGTGCTCCCAATCCTTCGGTAAACGCAAATGACACGAGCGTTCGCGCGCTACAGGTCGGCTTCTTCAACGACGTTCAACGCAAGGACAAACAGTTAGCCGCATATGGTGAAGCGTCGTTCGACATTGTTCCCGAAAAGCTGATCGCGACCGGCGGCCTGCGTTACTATAATGAGAAGGCCTCTATCAATGGGTCGTCGGCAACCAGTTTCGCGGCCGGCGGTCGCGGTATCTACAACCCTGCGACTGGAACCTATTCTGCAGCAGCGACACCGCCGCAATTCTACGGCGTCAGCGCCGATTTGAATCAGCTTTATGCTGCCGCTTCGCCAGCGAAATACACAGGCGTGCTGTTCAAGGGCAATTTGACATACAAGTTTGGCGCAGGCTCGTTGGTCTATGCAACCTACTCGGATGGTTTCCGTCCGGGTGGTTTCAACCGTCGTCCTTGTCGCGTACCAAGCGCGATCTGCCCGACCAACGCAGACTTTGTGCGGCTTGGCACCTATGTGCCTGACAAAGTGACGAACTACGAAATCGGTGGCAAGTTCGCGCTGCTCGACCGGCGTTTGCAGATCAATCTGGCTGCTTACCAGATCGACTGGAACAACATCCAGATCACGGTGTTTGACCAGAACATCTCGAACCAGACGTTCACCACCAACCTGCTTGACGCAAGGATCAGGGGGATCGAAGGCGATCTGACCTGGCGCGCTACGCAAGAATTCACGATCAACAGTGCGTTCTCGTTCAACGATTCCGAAATGTTGCGGTATCGTAAAAATACGACTGTGCTGCGGCCTCTCGGCGGACCGCTGGCGTTGAGCCCCAAATTCCAGTTCAATGCTCGCTTGCATTGGGAGAAGGAATTGAGCTCGGGTCTGTCTCCGTTTGCAAACCTCGGCTTCCATCATGTCGGCAAGAGCATTTCCGACGTGATCGACAATGTCGACATCCGCTATCAGGCTTCCAACCCGACGCTTGGCTATGCGGCCTCCATTCCGGTCACGTATAATGGCGTTTTGGTAAGCCCGGGAGATGTGATCGCACCGATACCGGCGGCACAGCAACTCGATTCCTATAACACCGTTTCCGCTTCATTTGGCGTCTCGAAGGATGAGTGGCGGATGGAAATCTTCGGCGACAATCTGACCGACAAGCGGCCTGAACTCTACAAGAGCGGAAATGACGGTGAACTTCGCACCACCACGTCGCGTCCGCGTACCATCGGGCTCCGTTTCTCGTACAAGATGTAATCAAGGCAACGGGGCACCCGCAAAAATGCGCGGTGCCCCGTCGCTATCCCATTTCGGCATTGCGTCCGGTGCACGAAGTGCGGCAGTGTTTCTGCAACTGTTCGTCACAACTCGGGAGGTCGTGTGACAATGTTGGCGGAAGCCACTGCGGAAACCATCGACGCCTCGTTGCGCGAGGCAAGGACACATTTGCAAAATGCCAGATTGGCCGAAGCAGCAACGACTTGTGCCAAATTGCTGGAAATGGCGCCCGACAATATCGACGCGCTATATACGCTCGCTGTCACGCAACGCATGCAGAGACAAATTCCGACAGCGCTCGCAACCCTCGATCATCTGATCAAAATTGATCCAAGCTATGGCCGGGCCTGGCAGGAGCGAGGGCATTGTCTCCGCGATAGCGAACGCAGCGAAGAGGCAATCGCCGCCTATCAGCGCGCGGTGACACATAATGGCGCGTTGGTTGCAAGCTGGCGCCAAATTGCAAAATATCATGACGCAGCGGGACGGGTTGGTCCCGCCGAATTTGCCCAAGCGCAATTTACGCACCTTTCGCAGCTTCCGCCCGAACTGCTCAGCGTTGCCAGTTTCATCCAGGAAGGACGGATTTTCAAAGCCGAACAGCTTTGCCGAGCGTTTCTGCAGAGCAACGGCCATAATGTCGAAGCGATGCGCCTCCTTGCCGAGATCGGCATGAAGTTCAACGCCTATGACGAGGCGGAGTTCTTGCTCGAATCCTGCAAGGTTCTGGAACCCGACAACGTCAGCGCCCATTTCGACTATGTGAAAGTGCTGCGAAAGCGGCAGAAATTTGAACAGGCCTTGGCCGAAGCCTCGGAGTTGCGCGACAAGGAACCGGGCAATCC
>JANNLW010000307.1:0-5290 GCA_031397145.1 Sphingomonadales bacterium
GTTTGCCCGACCGGGATCGACATTCGTGAAGGCCCACAGATTGGCTGCATTACCTGCGCCTTGTGCATCGACGCATGTGACAAGGTGATGGAGCAGGTCGGCAAACCGCGCGGTTTAATCGATTATTGCACGCTCGACGACGCGGCGATTGAAAAGGCGGGAGGAACTGGTGCGCCGATCCTCAAGACGCTGTTCCGCCCGCGCACGCTGGCCTATTTCGCAATCTGGGGAAGTATTGGACTGGCTATGCTTTTCACTCTAGGCCAGCGCACACGGCTCGACCTTGCGGTACAGCAAGACCGCAACCCGGTCTATGTCCGCTTGTCCGACGGAGGCATTCGCAACAACTACACACTCAAGATTCGGAACATGGAAACGCGACCGCGTGAGATCGGCGTATCGGTGGCCGGGCTTGAAGGAGCGCAAATGTGGACGGCAGATGGCAGCCGCGAGACCTCCCGGCAGTCCATCAACGTCAAGCTTGCCCCGGACAGTGTGACCAAAGTACGCCTGTTTGTGGCCGCGCCTTCTAAAGGTCCGGAACATGCCGAATATCGGATCACGCTGACCGACCCGTCTGATGGCAAAACCAATGTGACAGATACGGTGATGTTTGAGCGACCGGAAATGGACGATCGTCGCGCAGGAGATGATGAGTGACACGCTCTTTCACTGGCTGGCACATGGCGGCGATCCTTGTTGCCTTTTTTGGAGTCGTTGTTGCGGTCAACCTGATCATGGCGCGATACGCGATTGATACATTTGGCGGGACAGTGGTCGATAACAGCTACGTTGCCAGCCAGAATTACAATCGCTGGCTGGCTGAGGCCGACACCCAGGCAAAGCTCGGATGGGCGCCGAAAGTCTCGCTTGATCCTGCGCGTCGCGTCAAACTGATCATATTGAAAGACGGGGTGCCGGTTGCGAACGTCGCTGCCGCGGGCGTCGCCATCCATCCTCTTGGCCGTGCGGCGTCGATTCCGCTCACTTTTACCTTAACTTCCAACGGTACATTGCTAGCCAATCAGGATTTGCCGATCGGACGTTGGCGCGTTCAATTGTCGCTCCGCAAGGGCGCTGACATTTTGAAGCTTGATCAGCCAGTCCAATGACCGCCGCCCCAAACCTGACGGCACCAGCCGCCTTGCCAAAAAGTGACTTTTCGGTGCCGGACATGCGGTGTGCCGGATGCATGTCAAAACTTGAGAATGGGCTTCCGCTTCAGCCTGGTATCGTGGCAGCGCGCGTCAACTTCACCGCCAAGCGGGTCGTGGTCACCCACGTGCCCGAAATGGGTCGGTCCGAACTGCAGGACGCATTTGCCGCGCTCGGATTTGAAGCCATTGCGCTCGACGAAGGGCTTTTGGCTGGATCTTCAGGTGACAGCCATAAACTCGTGAAGGCGATGGCCGTTGCCGGCTTCGCGATGATGAACATCATGCTGCTTTCCGTCTCGGTCTGGTCGGGCGCTAGTGGTGTCACACGCGATCTGTTTCATTGGCTCTCGGCAATGATCGCGTTGCCGACGATTGCCTATTCCGGGCGGCCTTTCTTCAAATCCGCATGGATAGCGCTCAGTCACAGGCGCACAAACATGGATGTGCCGATTTCGATTGGCGTGATCCTGGCGTGATCCTGGCGGCATCGCTCAGCGTGTTTGAAACGATCACCCATGGCCCGCACGCCTATTTTGATGGCGCCGTCATGCTGCTGTTTTTCCTTCTTACCGGTCGATGGCTCGATAGCGTGATGCGAGATCGTGCGCGGGACGGCGTGAACGCATTGCTCAAGAACACCGCGCCGGGGGCACTGGTTCTTGGCGAAGATGGAAGGACCGCATGGTGCGCTGCCGGCGATCTCGAACCCGGGATGGTGATGATTGTTGCGGCCGGCGATCGCCTGGCGGCTGATGGCATCATCATTCAGGGAAGCAGCGGCTTCGATCTCTCGCTGCTGACCGGTGAAAGCACCCCGCAAACGGTTGGACAGAATAGTGTCGTCCATGCCGGCACGCTCAATATCGATGCGCCGGTTCATGTCCGAGTGACCGCAGCCGGTGCCGATACGAGTATCGCTGACATTGCGCGGCTGATGGAGAAGGCCACCCAAAGTAAATCGCGCTATGTCCGCATCGCTGATCGCGCTGCTCGTTTCTATGCGCCTGCGGTGCATAGCCTTGCGTTGCTGAGTTTCGCCGGCTGGATGCTGATGGGGGCTGGCTGGCATCAAAGCGTGTTGATTGCCGTGGCGGTTCTTATCATCACCTGTCCGTGAGCGCTCGGTCTGGCGGTTCCCGCAGCACAGATCGTGGCAGCGGGAGCATTGATGCGCGCTGGCGTTCTGGTGAAGGATGGGTCAGCCCTCGAACGGCTGGCGGAAGTAGACATTGCGTTTTTTGACAAGACGGGGACGCTCACGCTGGGACGGCCCATGCCCGTCAACCTTGATCTCGCAACGGCTGATCAGAAGGCCGTAATGTTGGCGCTAGCGCGCCTAAGCCGCCACCCGTTGAGCGAAGCCCTGCGCCGATCGCTCGAAAATGAAGGAGTCAGCGCAGCAATCATCGAGTCCACGTCGGAGACTCCTGGCACCGGAGTGTCGGGCATCTTTCAGGGTCGAACGATCATGCTGGGTCGACCCGTGCGGGTTCACGCGAGTGAAGCAACGGCGACTGAACTGACGATTGAAGGCGAGCCCTCCTTTGTGGTCACCTTTCACGACCCGCTTCGGCCCGACGCCGAAAAAGTGATTGCAGGCCTGAACGCGCTTGGCATCGCGTCTGTCATTGTTTCAGGCGATCGCGCCGACGCCGTTGCCCCGGTGGCGCGCATCTTGGGCCTCAGCGCGCAGACCTCGATGTTGCCGCAGGACAAACTCGACGCCATCGGCCGTCAGTCGGCGCAGGGCCACAAAATCTTGATGATCGGGGACGGCTTGAATGACGGCCCTGCTCTTGCCGCAGGCCACGCCGCGATTGCGCCTGCGTCGGCAAGCGATGCCGGTCAGAATGCGGCCGATATTGTTTTTCTGGGCGACAGCCTTTCCCCCGTTTCCTCTGCCATTCGCGCGGCCCGCAAGACGCAGTCGATTGTCCGGCAAAACTTCGTCCTCGCGATCGGCTATAATGTTGTTGCTGTCCCACTCGCGATGCTTGGGATGGTCACACCTTTGATTGCGGCGCTTGCTATGTCCGGATCATCGCTCATCGTGGTCGCCAACGCACTCCGGCTGCGAAACGCCGCGCGATGAACGGAATCATGATCCTGATCCCGATTGCCCTTGGTTTGGGGCTGATTGGGCTGGCCGCGTTTTTCTGGTCGGTCATGGACGGTCAGTTCGACGATCCGGACGGAGCCGCGCTCCGGATATTGGGAGACGATGACCAACCGATCGCGTGAGGCGCCCCTCGTCTCAGCCGAGCTATTTTTTTCGGCTGGATGGCAGTTTGCAGCATTGCTTGCGATCTTTTTTGATCGGGATCAAAAACTTTTGGATCGGGTTGGGTTAGGCTGCCTCACTTTCTGGCAAAGGAGTGGCGTTGCGATGCTGCATTTCTTCGAAAACCTGCGCGACGGAATTGCAGACAGGGTGAGAGCTGCGACAAGGTAGGCGCCCTCATGAAAAGCAAGGTTGCAGCGCGAGACGCCTTGGCGAAGGGAAATGAATTCCTGATAGAGCAGGAAACTCTGGTAACTCAGCGGATCGCCGCTGTGCGTGCCGCCATTTCCAGGGTTGATGACGGATCTTACGGGATTTGCCTGATCTGCGGAAAACCGATTGCGGCTACCAGACTGGCAGCCAAACCCGAGGCGACCCGGTGTTCCGCGTGCGCGAAACGGGTATAGGCCTAACCGTCGCTTACCCGTTCGATATCGGCCCCCACGGCTGAGAGTTTTTCCTCCAACCGCTCATAACCGCGATCGAGGTGATAGACGCGCTGGACGTTGGTTTCGCCCTTGGCGACCAGTCCCGCGATAATCAGGCTCATCGATGCGCGCAGGTCGGTGGCCATGACCGGAGCGCCGACCAGTTCATCGACGCCCCGCACGACAGCCGATCGCCCGCGGGTCTGGATATCCGCGCCCATGCGCGCAAGCTCGGGAACGTGCATGTAGCGGTTTTCGAAGATTGTTTCGGTCAACACGCTCGCGCCATCCGCCATCGTAAGCATCGCCATGAACTGTGCCTGCATATCGGTCGCGAAGCCGGGGAACGGCGCGGTCGACAGGGTCAGGGGCCCGAGCTTGCCGTCGGAGGAAACTTTGATTCCCCCCCTGTGTTCCTCGACCTTCACGCCCGCATCGCGCAGCGCGCCGAGCGTTGCCTGCATGTCTGCCGGATTGGCGCCAGCCAGATCAACTTCACCACCGGCAATCCCGACGGCGCAGGCATAGCTGCCAGCCTCTATCCGGTCGGGCATCACGCGATAAGTGGCGCCATGAAGCCGGTCGACACCTTCGATGGTGAGCGTCTCCGTCCCGATACCCTCGATATGCGCGCCCATTGCGACCAGCAAGTTGCAAAGGTCAACAATCTCCGGTTCACGCGCTGCATTTTCGATGAGGCATGTTCCTTTGGCGCGCGCCGCAGCCATCAGCGCATTCTCGGTCGCGCCCACCGACACGACCGGGAAGATGATCTTTCCGCCGGGAAGCCTCCCGTCCTTTGCCCTTGCGATGACATAGCCGCTTGTGGTTTCCATCTCCGCGCCAAATGCTTCGAGCGCACGCAAATGGAGGTCAATCGGGCGGTTGCCGATTGCGCATCCGCCGGGAAGCGAAACCTTGGCCTCGCCCGCCCGCGCGAGCAGTGGCCCAAGGACAAGGATCGAGGCGCGCATTTTACGAACAATGTCATAAGGGGCGATGGTCGCCGTGATCTTGCCCGCCCGCAAGGTCATGACCCTGCCGAAATCTTCGGGCCGTGCACCTTCGATCATCGTCGAACAGCCGAGTTGGTTGAGGAGGTGGCCAAAGCTGTCGACATCGGCAAGCCGCGGCAGGTTACGCAGCGTCAGCGGCTCATCGGTCAGCAGCGCGCACGGCAACAGCGTCAGCGCCGAATTCTTTGCTCCCGAAATCGGGATGGTGCCTTTGAGGCGATTGCCGCCGCGAACCAAAATCCTGTCCATGAACGGCCTTTAGCGCGTCGTCTGCCAAGGGCAAGCGTCTGGCGGCCCCTTGATCTTGCGCATACGCCTTCCCAGATTTAAGCGAAGATTCAGAGAATGCCAGAGCTGAGCTTGATTTTCGCGTGAGGCAGCTTGGTTTCAAGATTCTTTCCGCACATT
>JANNLW010000346.1:0-4105 GCA_031397145.1 Sphingomonadales bacterium
GTAAAGCTAGTATTTGAATGGGTATAATGGGTTAACGATGCATCTTAGCCGATAAGATCAATTGTCCCGCTCGTTGCCGCACCTCCGTTAGGCACCAGGCTGAGGCTGAATGCGTCTCCATCGTCCGTTGTACCCGTGAAGCCGGTCGGCGTTTCGATATATTTGATCGCTTGATCCGCAAAACCAGTCTTGAACCAGACTTTGACCTTTGCGAGATCGGCAGGGGAATCAAACAAAATACGGACCTTTGCCTTGTCCTGCCCCCCTGTTTCGTCAGCATCGACGCTCACCGAACGCACTTTTGAATCGGGGTAGAGTTTCACGCCATCGAGATCGAAATTAGAATGATCAAGCATCATCTTTGGTAATTTCAGATTGGCATTGAACCCCGGAAGGTTGACGCTGACCTTGCCCGTCTTTCCATCGGCCATGATCGCAACGCTGCCATTTTCGTCTTTTGCGTTGATCGAAACGCTCGTGCCCTCCCTGGGCTCATCACGGCTACCGCACGCCGGGAGGCCGAAAAGGGCAACAAGAGGAATAATTGTGGCGTAAGGTTTCACGGCGCGTCTCCATTGTGTATTACGTAAATAATACACCAAAAGACCTCAGACGTCAAGTGGAACCAGTCTAACCGGCAGGCCATCGCGCGGTTTGGGAATCGGCCAGGCTTGCCAACTGTCCCCGGAACCTTCGTCAATTACTATTTGGTGAGTCCTGAGCATATGCCACATGAGGATCTTGATCTGCATATAGGCAAAGTGGAGCCCGAGGCACATATGGGCGCCACCGCCAAACGGAACCCACGCATATTTATGCCGCACCTTGACGTGTTCCGGTTCAAAGCGAAGCGGGTTGAAGGTTTCGGGATCGGGCCAATGCTCGCTCATCTTATGCGTATAGGCCGGCTGGATTCCTACATAGGTGCCGGCCGGAAAATCAAACCCACCAAAGGAGAAAGGCTTGATCGCGCGACGCGGGATCGATGGAACCGGAGGAATCATTCGCAGCGATTCCTTGAATGCATAGTCGGTGAGGACAAGATCGTTGATCCGGTCATAGGGAAGTTCGTCCCCATTGACGCCAAGAGCCAGCATCTCTTCGCGAAGTTTTTCCTGCCATTCGGGATTCCGGGCAAGCAGCATGACCATTGACGTTGCAGAGGATGTGATCGTGTCGTGGGCCGCCATCATCAGGAAGTTCATGTGATCGATGATCTCGTCATCGCTCAACACCGTGCCGTCCTCATTGGTCGCCCGGCAAATCTGGCTGAACATATCCTGCGCATCACCGGCGCGGCGCTTGGGGACTTCGCGACCAAAAAAATCGAGGAGAAACTTTCGGCCCGCGACACCGCGGCCCATGGCGGTTCCAGGCAAGGGAACACGAACGATACCGACCGAAGCCTGTACCATATCGACAAAAGCCTTGTTGATCTTGTCGGCGTCCGGGCCCCAGGGAATCCCGAGAAATGAAGCCGCCGCCAGATCGAGTGTAAGTTGCTTGATCGCCGGATAGAATGCGAAGCTCTTGCCCGACCACTCAACCATCCGCCGCGCTATGCCTTCGTTGAGTGCGTTGGCATAGAGCTTCATCGGCTCCGGCTTGAACGCGATTGAAAGCGTCCGCCGGTCCATCCTGTGCTTTTCGAAATCCATCAGCATGAGGCCGCGCGGGAATAGCAGGTTCAGCACTGGGCCCCAGCCCTGCTCGGACGAAAACACCTTTTCGCGATCAAAGAGGACAAGCTCATTTGCCTCTGGCCCGACAAGTTGCACGAAGCGTCCGCCAAAACTGTTCGTGCGATAGACATGTCCGAATTCGCCAACCATCTTCTTGGTGAAAGCATGCGGATCCTTGAGCTGCTCGAGCGTCGTTCCGATTAAAGGCCAGCCATCTCGTCCGGGAATATAGTCAATGTCCTGTCCCTCGCGAGGCGGAAGCCAGTGCGGATTGGCGGCATGGGTATTGGCATAGGCCATCGGCTTGAACTCCGTCGGTGAATTTGCTTACAACAGTGTCAGTAATCAAAGCTGTGATGGCTTGCAACCTCTCAGGCATCGTCGTCGTTGCAGAAAGAAATTCGCCGAAATCGCTCAGACGTGTTGAGTGAACATCCTGTTTCCAAAGCCCGGCACGAGCCGCAAGCGGCCTTCACCGACGGGATTGACGAACGCGCCGCCGATGTTTCCGTTTCGAGACCAGACAATGTGCGCCAGCACAATTCCGAGGCCCGGCACTTTCAGGCGGACAAGAGATTTGGGCGGAATATGAATCGCAGTGTGGGCCTTGAAGCCGGTTTCGGAAAGTTCGATGATGATAATGTCGCCGCCATGATAACCCTGAATGACCAAAGGCATGGCCGGATCTACGGCACAACGCTCCTTTCGTCGCCGATCAGGCGCTGCAGACTGAACAGCCATGCGAGCAGCAATACGCATCGAGTTACCCCCAAACTCGGCATAACGGCGCATGGTTAACGAGAGGTAACTGCCGCCTCTTGTGTCAGCCCGAAAAAAGCGCGAACATGCGGCTATGCGAAACCTTTTCTCCCTCGTCTTCGGCTTGATTGCCCTTGTCCTTGTCGTCATTGCTTTCATTCCACTGCTCGGTTGGGCGAACTGGATTATCATTCCGATCGCAATTGTTGGCCTTGCGCTGGGCGCGATGTCCGACAGGACGAGTGGGCGAAATCTCAACATTGTTGTCATCGTTGTTGGCGTGCTGCGCCTCATGCTCGGTGGCGGGATCATCTGAACGATCAGAATGTGAGTATCCGGACTAGCTTGTCGATGAAAAGCGCGATGCCACACGCGACTGGCACATTTCCCAGGTAATCGAATTGCTGGTTGATGTGAAATGACGGAACTGCAAATACGAGAATTGCTGAATCGGCGCGCCGCGGTTAAACCTTGTGCATTGGCCATACATCAGGAGTCGCAGTTTATGGCATGGGGTGGAAAAGCAGGCGAAGACGCCAACAAATCGGGAAAGAGCGGAATGCTCTCCTTTATCGGGTCGGAAGTGACAATCTTCGGCAATATTGCAGGAAGCGGTAATATCCATCTCGACGGCGCCGTTGAGGGCGATATTCATTGCAGCAGCCTGATCCTCGGCGTCGCAAGCCGCGTCAAGGGTAACATCACCGCAGAGCGGGCGACACTCGCCGGGATGGTCAGCGGGACGGTAAACGCGACCATACTGGTCGTCGAGAAATCCGCCAGGATCACTGGCGATCTTTCCTACGAGGGTGTGTCGATCGAATCCGGCGCGCAGGTCGATGGACGACTGACCCAGCGCGGAAGCAACGACGCACAGCTGAAACTTGTCGCTGGCGGCGAGTGAGTGACGTGTTGCAGTCCGTTCCGGTCTGCTCACTAGTCCAACAGGATCGGGATCCGGAAGGATTTGCAGAGACGTTAGGCAGGTCCTTTCAGACCTTCGGTTTCGCTGTCGTCGCCGATCATGCCATTGATCCAGCTCTGATCTCACAAACATGGGATCTTACCCGTGCATTCTTTACGTTGCCGGTTGAAACCAAGTCTCGATATTTCCTTGATGGCATGGGCGGCGCGCGCGGTTACACGCCGTTCGGCGTTGAGATTGCCAAAGATGCGGACAAGCATGACCTCAAGGAATTCTGGCATGTCGGCCGTGATTTGCCGCCTGGGCACAGATTCCGCGACCATATGCCCGATAATGTCTGGCCAGCTGAAGTGCCTGGGTTCCGAGAGACGCTCCAGGCGATATTCGCTGCGTTCGATGCGGCTGGAAACAAGTTGCTCTCTGCGATTGCACGATATCTTGGGCTCGCACCGGACTGGTTCGAACCGGCGGTTGAGAATGGCAATTCTGTCCTGAGACTTCTCCACTATCCACCCATCCCTCGCAACGCAGATGGTATTCGCGCAGGGGCGCATGAAGATATCAACTTGATCACCTTGCTCCTCGGGGCTGAAGAGGCAGGTCTTCAACTTTTGACCAAGGCGGGCAATTGGCTTGCCGTCGATCCACCTAAAGGGGCAATGGTTATCAATGTTGGAGACATGCTCCAAAGGCTGACTAACAACCGCCTGCCATCGACAACGCACCGCGTCATCAATCC
>JANNLW010000420.1:0-2977 GCA_031397145.1 Sphingomonadales bacterium
CGCGCTATGGCCCGAGACTTCTGGAACGCTATGCCGGAGCCGGTGGAACCTGCTCCGAACCACTTGAAATCCTGTCTGCACTGTACAACGGGGACGTGCAGCCAGTGCTCGATCCGACCGGGGATGCCGGGCACTACATCCCGTACAAGCGGATCAGTTTTGGGCTCGACGCAATTCATCTCAAGGGCGCGACCGGGCAATCGTCCCGGTTCGCTGCGATGGTCTCAATCAAGGATTATCCGGCCAATACAAGTCCGGGAATGCTCGATAATCTTTTGCGTCTGCCTCACGAATTGACCCTGACAGAGAGCTTTGCCTTTGTTGACCGACAAATTGCAGACGAACGTATTGGCCTTGCCTTGCGCCGGTTGCGGGCTGCCTCCGACGAAACGACAATCCTGCGACAGGGTCTGTTGAGCGCGAAGGATGAATTGACTGGTGGAGCGGCCGCATATGGCGAACATCATCTGACGGTCAACGTGCGCGCCGAGACACTAAATGCGTTGGACGCGGCAGTCGCCGATGTTCAGGCCTCACTTGCCGATATCGGGGCAGTTGCAGTCCGAGAGGACCTGAACCTTGAATCTGCATTCTGGGCCCAATTCCCGGGAAATGCCGAGTTCATCGCGCGAAAGGCGTTGGTATCGACCGCCAATCTTTCCGGACTGATCTCACTTCACGGTTTTCCAATTGGTTCGTCAGTCGGCGGGCCATGGGGCGAGCCGATAACTGTTCTCGAAACAACATCAAGCACACCTTATTTCTTCAATCTTCACAGCGGTGATCTTGGTAACTTCACACTTATCGGTCCGTCTGGATCCGGAAAAACGGTCGTCCTCAACTTCCTGATTGCACAAGCCCAGAAGTTTGAGCCTCGTACCTTCTTCTTTGACAAAGATCGCGGAGCAGAAATATTCATTCGTGCGATTGGTGGCCATTATGATGTGCTGCGTCCCGGGACGCCTACAGGATTCAATCCGCTGCAAATCCCAAACAACGCTGCGAACCACGCCTTTTTGAGACAATGGCTTTCGCTTTTGCTGACCCCGGTTGGAGTTTCCCTGACCGCAGACGAGAACGCAATCATCGCAGCTGCAGTCGACGCCAATTTTGATCAGCCGGTTGAGTATCGTCAGCTGCGCTTTCTGGCCGAATTGCTTGCAGGGAGCACACGACCGGTCCGTGGCGATTTGGCGTCGCGCCTTGCTCCCTGGTTTGGAGCTGGCGAACATTCGTGGTTGTTTGACAACGAAAAGGACCAATTGAGCCTCGAAACGCGCACTGCCGGTTTCGACATGACAGCGCTGCTCGACAATCCGCTGCTCCGCACGCCAGCGATGCTCTACCTGTTCCACCGCGTCGACGAGCGCCTTGATGGCACACCGTCCATGATCGTGATCGATGAGGGATGGAAAGCGCTTGATGATGACGTGTTTGTCAAGCGGCTCAAGGATTGGATGAAGACCATCCGTAAACGCAACGGTGTGGTTGGCTTTGCCACGCAAAGCGCCAGCGATGCTATCGAAAGCCGCATTGCTGCCACGATCATCGAACAATCGGCAACACAATTGTTCATGAGCAATCCGAAGGCGCAAGCGTCGGACTATTGCGATGGCTTCGGTCTTTCCGCTCACGAACTCGACCTTGTGCGTTCACTACCTGAGCATTTGCGCTGTGTGCTCGTCAAGCAAGGCGGCGCAAGTATTGTCGCACGGCTCGATATGGCCGGCATGCCAGACGTGATTACGGTTCTCTCCGGTCGCGAAAAAAGCGTCCGCAAGCTGGATGATTTGCGTCGCGATCATGGCGATGTCCCTTCCGACTGGATGCCACAATTACTTCAGGCTGTTGAAGAAGGCCCTTCCATATTGTGGGCAGGGAGTCGACGATAATGGCTAATTGCCTGGAGATCGGTCCAAACGCGGGGCCAGCCGAGATCATGGTTGGCAAAGTCGATTGCTTCATGCAGTCAAACGTTCAGGCGGGTTATGCCGGCATGCTGGGCCAAGGCAGCGCATTCAGCTATGGGCTGACGATCGCCTTGACCCTTTATGTTGCTCTTGTTGGGTACCGCCTGATCTTGGGTCGCTCATCATTGAGTTTGAGTGAAATGGCACCGCGCATGCTGCTGATCGGAGCGGTTCTCGCTCTCACCAGCAGTTGGGCGACCTATCAGACGCTTGTTTATGACGTCCTGACGGACGGCCCGCAGGAAGTAGCATCAATGATCAACTCAGGCTCGGGAGGGCAAGCCGGCCTCAACGCGCGTATCGACACCGTGTCCGGTCGAATGGTTGACCTTGCCGATGCATGGACTGCGGCTGATGCCAGAGCAGGGCCGGATGCCGAAACAATGGCGGCGGAGAATAGCGTGCCCGCCACTCCAACGAGTCTCACCGCGCTCGTCGTTCCAAAGGATTCGCTTGGTCCGAACATGCTTTTGATAAGCGCGCTGTTGCTTGTGCTTGCATCGACAGGCGTGCTTGTGGTGGCGAAGATTATTCTAGGGCTTTTGTTATTGCTTGGTCCGATTTTTGCTGCACTCGCACTGTTTCCAGCAACACGCGGCCTGACGATTGGTTGGGCCCGTGCTGCCGTGCTTATGACTTTGGTGCCGCTGATGGCGATGATCGCATCAACAGGAGCAATCGCCTTGCTCGAACCGTTGGTCGCAGAAATGATTGTTGCGGCAAGCCAGGATGTCTACTCGCTTAAAGTAGCTCTCGTCATTCTGGTCGTCGTCCTGGTGATGGCCGCAGTCGCGGTTCAATTGTTCCGGACTGGCCGAACAATTGTTGGCGGCTGGACGATAAGATTTGGTGACACAGCAGCGAAGAATGCACCATTGGTCTCTTTGAATTCCGCCTCGAATCCAGTCCAATCTTCTCATTTCCTCGTCGATGAGCGAATGCGTTCGCTGGTCGGTTCGATCGAACGCACAGCGCTTGCTGTGCAGAATCCAGGTGCCTTCGCGACA
>JANNLW010000489.1:0-2503 GCA_031397145.1 Sphingomonadales bacterium
TCGGGCATCTTGCAGATGACATCGACGACCTTGCGGTCGAGCAGCCTGAAATCGCCGGCATGCTCTGGGATCTTGTCGGAAGAGAGCCAGTTGTGCGCGCGATAGTAAAGGTCGGCGGTCAGCCGCTTCGGCAGGCTGTCGCTCTCACGGTTGCGACGCACGCCGTACACAACGTCACTGCCGGCACGCCACGCTGCCACCATATCGGCAATAACTTCGGGCGGGTCCTGCAAATCGACATCGATTGGAATGACAGCGTCACCACGGGCATGATCGAGCCCTGCGGAAAGAGCCGCCTCCTTGCCGAAATTGCGTGACAGCGAAAGGGCACGAACCCGATTGTCGTGCGTATTCGCCACCATTATCGCATGCAGTGTCGCATCGCTGCTGCCATCGTCAACAAACAGGATCTCCCATGCGTCGGCCGCCGGATCAGGCAATGCATCAAGCGTTCTGCCGATACGCGCGACGAATGGCGCGATGGCTTCTTCTTCGTCCTTGACCGGTACGAGAATGGTCAGAATGGGGCGGGTGGCGTTCATCATGGTCCTTGTGCCACGGTTTTCCGGGAATATGGTTAACACATCGTAAAAAAATCAGCCAAAGACCCAGCGCCTGTTGAGCGTGAAGGTCAGGATCGGGCTGACGAGCACAATCGGAATTACCGGCCACCAGGTTGGCCCGCCCAATTGTTTTACAAGCAGCCAGACGAAAAACTGGTTCGCGATGAAGCCCAAGGTAGTCGTCACGAAGAAACGGATCGTCCGAATATGGGCGCGGTCGCGTGCACCATGACCGCGAAAACTGAACTCGCTATGGAGGACGTAGCCCAGAGCTGCGGCAACGATGAACACAAGAAGGAGCGAAAGGTTGGGATCGACATGGAGAAACGTGGCGACCGCCCAATAACCGCCCGCGACGAACAGTGTCAGCAGTCCGCCGCTCAGGCCGAAGCGAACAATCTGCCCGATCAGTGCGAGTCTGTGTTTGTCTTCATTCACTTGTTTGCTCTTGTTCCGGCTTCCCACTTGTCGCAGCGCCTTTAAGGCCGCATGGGGCGCATGGGAACAGTGATCGGGGACTAATTCGCGATGGACGATGCAAGGCCGGATTTTCTGGAGCGTCGCTGGAAGACAATATTGTTCTTGGTCTGGCTCGGCGCCAGCATTGCGCTGATTGTCTACCGCTGGAAAGCGATCCATTGGTTCGCGCTTGGCGACACCGATGATAATATGCGTATCATGCAAGTGCGCGCCTTGCTTCAGGGGCAGGACTGGTTCGATCTGCGGCAACACCGGCTGAATCCACCTTTTGGCGCCAATATTCACTGGTCGCATCTCGTTGATTTGCCGATCGCAGGAATAATTCTGCTGACCAAGCCGATTTTTGGCGGGATCGTTGCCGAAAAAATTGCGGTCACGCTGGCGCCGCTGATCCCTTTGGGTGTTGCCTTGACCGGACTGGGCGTCACTACGCGAAGGCTCGTCGCGCCGGGTGCCTATCTTGTCGCGGCTGGCATCCTGTTGTCCTTTGTAACAGCGATGACCATGTTCATGCCGCTCCGGATTGATCACCACGGGTGGCAATTGGCGATGTTAACGATGGTTCTTGCCGGATTGGCGGACGAACGGGCGATGCGGGGCGGGATGGTGGTCGGTATCGCCACCGCGCTTTCGTTGGTGATCGGGCTTGAGACCATGCCGTGGCTGGTTGTTGCCGGCGCCAGTGTTGCCCTGCGCTGGATTCTGTCAGACGAACAATCGCCGCGAATGCGGGGTTATGCGCTTGCCTTGGGTGGGGGCACGGCGCTCGGATTTCTTGTCTTTGCCTCTCGCGACAACTGGGTTGCACGCTGCGATGCGCTGACGCCGATTTGGGTTTCCGTGATGCTGCTGACTTGTGCCTTGCTGTTCCTGATCAGTGCCTTCCGAATAGAGAATCGCGCATCGCGTATCGCGCTTGCGTTCGGCAGCGGGGCTGTGGTTGCGGCATTCTTCGCCCTTGCTTGGCCGGATTGTCTCGGGCGGCCTGAACAAATTTCTCCCGAACTCGAACGGCTCTGGTTCAACAACATCAGCGAAGCGAAGCCGATCTACACGCGCAACTGGCCATCGATCCTGTCGGCATCGGTCTTGCTTGTCGGGTTGTTCGGCAGTTTTTGGGCGCTTTGGAAACACAGGGCGGAGGAACGCGGCGCTGCATGGGCAACCTTTGCCTTGCTATCGCTCGGTTCGGGGTTGATGGTCTTGTGGCAGTCGCGTTCGGCACCGACCGCCCTGATGTTCAGCGTGCCAGGAGCGACGGCACTTGGCTGGGCAATCCTGCCCAGGCTACGCGCGCATCCATCAGTGCTGGTCCGAACATTCGGCACGGTCGCCGCCTTTCTTTTCATTTCAGGGCTGGGAATACAGTTGATCGCAGGGAAACTGCCCAATCCTGATGTTTCGTCGCCGGGTATGAAACGGGTCAACCGTGCTAATGCCAGCTGCCCGACCATGCCGTC
>JANNLW010000001.1:0-6930 GCA_031397145.1 Sphingomonadales bacterium
CACTTCGCGGTTGCGGACGAGCTTGTCAAGCGCGGAGCCGATATTCACGCCCGCTCGAATGGCGGGTCCACCGCGCTGATGTTTGCGGCTCAGCAGGGCGATGCGGAGTCCGCGCGCATCCTGCTTGCGGCGGGGGCACGCGCGAACGACCGCATCGAGACCGACGGGCTCACGCCGCTGATCATCGCAAGCGCCATGGGCTATGAGCCCGTCGCGCTGCAACTTCTCGAGAAGGGCGCCGATCCCGATGCCGTGGATCGCAACGGGTTTACCTCGCTCCATCGCGCCGTGCGCGATAAGAAAGCGATCGGCATCGTCAAAGCGCTGTTGAAGCACGATGCCGATCCGAACGTGCGTCTCAATCAGGCGAGAACGGCGTCGGCCACTGAATACGGCAGTCCCCTGGGGCAGGCCGGAGCTCCAGCCGCGGTTGCCGATTCGGGCATAGCCTTGCAGGGCGCGACACCGCTGCTGCTCGCGGCCGAGATCAACAATTACGGACCGCAGCTTCAATGGCGGCAGGGGATGGCAACCAGGCTTTTTCCAGTTCGCGTGCAAACGGAATAGGGCTGTGAGGTGCGGTTACCATCTCGATGGGAGCCTTGAGCGACGAAAACGCCTTTGATGCGACTAGTCCGGCGATATCCGAAGCCAGGCTGCATCGCGGGGTGCTTTCATCGACAATCACGAGCCGTCCGGTTGCCTCTACGGAATCAAGAATCGCTTCCTCATCCAGCGGGCTGGTCGTCCGCAAATCGATGACATCACAACCAATGCCATCAGCTGCCAGCTTGTCGGCAGCTTTCTCTGAAAAGCTGACCATCAGGCCACAGGTAATGATCGTGACATCGCCGCCTTCGCGCACCATCCGGGCCTGGCCGAAGGGCACCTGATAATCGCCGTCAGGCACGTCGCCCTTGGTGCCGAACAAGGCCTTGTGTTCGAAAAACATGACCGGGTCATCGCCCCGCAAGGCTTCGAGCAGCAAGCCCTTGGCATCGGCCGGGGTCGTCGGCATGACAACCTTGAGTCCGGGAATCGCTGTCATCATCGCATAGACGGATTGGCTATGTTGCGCGGCTGCGTTCATTCCCGCGCCATAAATCATTCTGACGACTGCCGGGCAGGTGGTCTTTCCACCAAACATGTATCGGAATTTGGCCATCTGGTTCCAGAGTTGGTCGAGGCTGACACCAACAAAATCGGCGAACATCAGCTCCGCTATCGGACGCTTGCCAGCAAGCGCAAGGCCTGCAGCTGCACCCACGATGGCACTTTCGGAAATCGGCGTGTCGATCACCCGGTTGGCGCCGAACTTGTCATAAAGTCCCGTCGTCGCGCCCCAGATTCCGCCGATGGCTTCGGGGCCGCCGGCCGTTCCGTTTCCGCCGACTATGTCTTCGCCAAGCACCAGCACATCAGGATTGCGTTCCATTTCGTAATGGATCGTCTGGTTGATCGCGTCGCGGATCGTCATCTCAGTCATTGGTCCGCGTTCCTTCTAGTATGAGACGTAAACATCAGTGGTGACATTCGCCGGATCCGGTGGCGGTGCCGCCCTTGCTTCCAGCGTGGCCTCCTCGATCAGGATGGCCGTCTCGGCGTCGATCGCATCAAGGTCGGCATGATCGAGCAGGCCGGCCGCGGTCACCTTCTCGCGAAATGCCTTCAGGCAATCGCGCTCCTCGCGAATACGATCGAGTTCGCCCGGACCGCGATAACGTTGCGGATCGCCTTCGAAATGGCCGTAGAAACGCTCTGTATCAAGTTCGATTGCGGCTGGGCCGTTTCCGGCGCGGACATATTCGAGAAGCTCTCGCATCGTTTCGTAGGTATCGAAAAAGTCGCTGCCATTCGCACGCCAGACTTTCATCCCGAACGCTTCGGCCCGGCTTACAATATCCTTGTTGGTTCCGACCGCATAGTCGAAGCCTGTGTGTTCGGAATAATGGTTGTTCTCGAACACGAAGATACAGGGCGCCTTGGTCACGACCGCCATGTTCATTGCTTCAAAGGTCGTCCCCTGATTGCATGCGCCGTCGCCCGAAAAGGCAATGGCGACCTTGCCCTTGCCGTCGATCTTGGCTGACAAGGCGGCGCCAACCGCCTGGGGCGCGCCCGCGCCGACAATGCCATTTGCTCCAAGCATCCCCACCGACACGTCGGCAATATGCATCGACCCTCCCTTACCCTTGCAAAGCCCGTCTGCCCGTCCGTAAATCTCCTTCATCATGCCCTTCACATCGCAACCTTTCGCGATGCAATGACCATGACCTCGGTGTGTTGAAACGATGAAGTCGTCATCGGCAAGATGCTCGCAGACCCCGACAGCGGCCGCCTCCTGACCGCAATAAAGATGGGTGAATCCAGCGATGTCGCCCGTCATGATCTCGGCATGAAGACGCTCTTCAAACATCCTGATCACCACCATCTGCCGATAGGCGCGCACCAACTGTTCGCGGCTGAGTTGCACTATTTATCTCCTGCTAATTTTGCTTGCGAGCCAGAACCGAAATGGTCCTCCTAGAACTGGACTCGCTTGGTGTACCCGCCATCAACGATGAGGTTCGCGCCGGTGATATAGCTTGCGGCAGGACTTGCCAGAAAGACGACTGCATTCGCAACTTCTTCGGGGCTGCCGAGACGACCGGTCGGCATTTGCGCGACAGTGGCGTCATAGAAGCCTCGCATTCCAGCCCTGATCGCTTCCCAGTTTCCAGTGGGATATTCGATCGGGCCCGGTGTGACCGTATTGACGCGAATCCCTTTCGCCGCAAGCGATTGAGACAATTGCGATCCATATGTGATCAGTGCCGCTTTGAGGGCATTGAACGCCTGCGGCATGACGAAGGTTTCGACTGCTGCAGTCGACGACATGAAGATGATCGAGCCGGATCCTGATTTTTCAAGGGCCGGGGTCAGCGTTTCGACGCCGTGAACGCCACCCATGATATCAAGATCAAGCCCGCGCTGCCAATCCTGTGTAGCCCCCTGACCCGAAGAACTGGCCGTGTGGATGAAGATGTCACAGCCGCCCAAGGCGTCGACGGCCTTGTTAAGCCACGCGACATATCCTTCTGAATTGTCAGTCATATCAAGGACGTCGGCAACGACCTTGTTACCAGCCTTACCGATTTCTGCCGCTGCAGCCTTTACACGGCCTTCATCGCGCGAAAAAAAGGCGATGTCGCAACCTTCGGACGCGAACAGTTTGAGCGACTCAAGGCCAATGCCATGTGCGCCGCCGTTCATGATGACTTTCTTGCCCTTGAGTCTTAAATCCATCGCCGCTCTCCTGTATATCCGATAGGACACTATGCAGTAATGGAAGCGGGCTTTGTATCCCCAAAAAAGATGGGGGTTTTGAACGGATCCGGTCGCGCTTTTGATAGTTTGCCGACTGCCCCGCAGGCACTAGTCAATGTTGACATGAGGAGAGCGTGATGGGATTTTCAGGACCGATTGACGACCAGTTGGCAATTCGCAGCCTGCACGACAGCTATGTTGATGCAGTTTTTCGCAGGGATGTCGATCAATGGGGCGGGAATTGGGCCGAAGACGGTCGCTGGCACCTGATGGGGACGGCCGTTGACGGGCGCGATGCCATCGTTGGCATGTGGAACGGTGCAATGTCGACCTTCTCGTTTGTTGCTTTTTTTGCCCAGGTTGCGGCCATCGAGATCGATGGAGATACTGCAACGGGTCGCGTTTTCACGCATGAGGTTCTTGAAACTCTGGAGGGTGAAATTCGTCACCCGGTCGGGCGCTATGACGATCGCTATGTCAGACGAGACGGTCACTGGTTCTTCAAGGAACGAAACTACACATTGCTGAAAGGGTGAGCGCATGAGGGTTGTTATTTCTGGCGAACTGGAATTTCCGCCCGAAAAGCGGGAGGCCGCACTGTTCGAGGCCAAGGAATGGATCGACATGGCGCTCGCCGAAAAGGGGTGTTGCCACTATGCTTGGACTGCTGATCCGCATTACCCGGGCCGGGTTCATGTCTTTGAGGAATGGGACAGCGGAGAGGATCTTCAAGCCCATCTCGAAAGCCCGGCTTATCGAGGCATGGGCGCGCATTTGGGAAAATTCTCAATTCTCGGCGCAGAAACGCGCAAATATCGCTGTGATTTGCGCGAACCCGTTTACAGTCCCGAGGGCGAGGCGACCGCAACATTTCTCACCGCAAAGGATTAGAGCATGACCGATCTGAGTGGCAAGGTTGCAGTGGTGCTAGGCGCCGCCGGCAAGGACAATATGGGCCAGACAATTGCGCGAAAGCTTGCGGCCGCGGGCGCGAAGGTCGTGGTCGCCGGGCGGCATGAAGAGTCACTTAAATCTCTGGCTGTCGAGATTGGCGGCGATTGGATGCTCTGCGATATTGCGAAAAAGCCCGATGTCGAGATGCTGGCCAGTGAAACGGTTAAACGACACGGACGGTTGGATATCGGCGTCAACGCCACCGGCTGGGGTCTTCTCAAATCGCTGCATGATATCAGTGAGGAAGAGCTTGACCAGATTATCGCGTTGCAGTTCAAGGGTGTGCATTATTTCCTCAGTGCCTTTGTTCGCGCCATGCCCAAGGGCGGTTCGTTGATGCAGATTTCATCGGCGACGACCCAGTGCATCATTGACGATCATGCAGCCTATATCGGCACCAAGGCCGGAGCAGAGGCATTGATCCGCTGCGTGGCCAATCAATATGGTCCGCAAGGGATCAGGGCCAATACGGTTTCACCCGGTTTCACAGATACGCCGATGACGGCCGGCGCCTTCGCGACCCCGGGCCTCGCCGATGCCTTTGTAAAAGAATATCCGCTTGGACGCCTTGGCACGTCAGACGACATTGCGCATGCCGTGCTTTGGCTTGCCGACGATGCTTCCTTTGTTTCGGGGCAGAATTTGCAGGTCAATGGTGGCCTCACGCTGAGACGCAATCCGAGACCCGAGGACATTGGAGCGGCAGTCGCAGCAGCGATGCAAAAGCAAGCAGGTTAACGTTACGATCATGACAACCAACCGGCTTTGGGTGCTTGCGCGCCGCCCTCATGGCAATGACTATGCGTCCGCATTTGAACTTGCTGAGGAAACGATCGAAGGAATTGCGGACGGACAGGTCCTTGTTCGGAACCGTGTGCTATCCATGGATACTGGCACCCGCATGTGGTTTACCGGTCGCGAGGACAGCTATTCACCCCCGATTCCGCTTGGCGACCGGATTATCGGGACAGTTCTCGGCGAAATTGTTGAATCGCGACACTCTGACTTTCGGGCTGGCGATCGCGTTCGGTGTTATGGCAGCTGGTCCGATTACTCGGTCGTCACTCCAGGCGTTGGCTATATCGCCAAACTGGATGGCGCAATTGATGATCTGAAGGAATATGTAGGCATCTCTGGGGCGAATGGCTGGACCGCCTATATTGGGGTCATCGAGACCGGAGCGGTCCGGGCAGGGGATGTCTTTGTGGTCTCAGCCGCTGCTGGCTGTACCGGGCTGATGGCAGGACAGATTGCGAAGATTGCCGGATGCCGCGTTATTGGTATCGCCGGATCGGATGCGAAGTGTAGCCTCATCCAATCGGACTTCGGGTTCGACGGCGCAATCAATTACAAGACCGAGGATGTCGAGGCTTCGCTTGCAAGCCTGTGTCCACAAGGCATTAATGTATATTTCGATAATGTGGGCGGACCGATCCTCGATTCCGTGCTGCCAAACATGGCATTGTATGGCCGCGTGGCCGTGTGTGGCCTGATCACCAACTATATTGCCGAAGACCCTGTGCCTGGCCCTTGCCGGTTCGATCAGGTGCTGATGAAGCGCCTCAAGATCGAAGGCTTTTTCTCGCCCGACTTTTATCGCCGTGAAGCCGAACTCAATCCGTTGCTCCGCCGCTGGACGAACGCTGGGCGGCTGAAATTGCCCTTCGATGTCAGTTCCGGTCTGGAAAACACGATTACGGCTTACACCAAGCTCTTCACCGGTGAAAATATCGGCAAGGTCGTGGTCGAAGTCTGACGATGCCGCGCGCGCAGCAATTACATTACAGTTTCAGCAGTTGCTTGCCCTTGTTGGCGCCAACAAAAAGGCGTTGCAGCGTCGCGGGCGCATTTTCAAAGCCGTGCTGGATATCTTCGCGATAGGTCAGCCTGCCGTCTTGCACCCATTTCACCAAGCGCTTTCGGATTGCGGGAAATTCGGCTTCCCAATCGATCACGATAAAGCCTTCCATCCGCGCCCTTCGAAAGACGAGGTTGAAGTAGTTTTCCGGACCGGCAGGCAGTGTGCCGGTTTCATACCGGCTGATCCCGCCACAAATCACGACCCGCGCTCCAGTCGCGATCCGGCTCAGCATGTCGTTCAGGATCTTGCCGCCGACATTGTCAAAAATCACGTTTACGCCATCAGGCGCCAGTGCCTTGATTTGATCGCGTATCGGCCCCGCCTTGTAATCGATGGCATGATCATAACCCGCTTCGTTGACCAGCCAGGCGCATTTCTCGGCGCCGCCCGCGATCCCGATCGTGGTGCATCCGGCGATTTTTGCCAGCTGGCCGACGATTGATCCCGTCGCCCCCGCTGCACCGGAAACCAGCACGACATCGCCAGCAACCGGTTTTCCGACCTTGAACAATCCGCAATAGGCTGTGACGCCGGTTGTCCCAAGAATCGAGAGCATGGCTGTCGGGGAAAGTTTCTTTTCCACCGGAGTTAGACCGACACCCGTGTGAACGAGATGCTCGCTCCAACCGGTTGAGCCTGCCAGCAATGTCCCGACCGGAAATTTTCCGCCGTTGCTAGCTATGACTTCAGTTATTGCGGAGCCGCGCATCACATCGCCGATTGCCATTGGTGCAACATAGTCTGCAACGTTTTCCATCCAGCCCTTCTGCGCGGGATCAAATCCCATATAGAGGGTCTTGAGCAACATT
>JANNLW010000035.1:0-2754 GCA_031397145.1 Sphingomonadales bacterium
GCCCAGCGTCAGGCAACCAAGGATGCAGGACTGATTGCTGGTCTCGAAGTACTGCGTATCATCAACGAACCGACGGCAGCCGCGCTCGCCTATGGCCTTGAGAAGAATGATGGCAAGCTGATCGCGGTTTATGACCTTGGCGGGGGCACGTTCGATATTTCAGTGCTCGAAATCGGTGATGGCGTGTTCGAGGTAAAATCGACCAATGGCGATACGTTCCTTGGCGGTGAAGATTTCGATGCGACGATTGTCGAATTCCTCGCAGCCGAATTCAAAAAGTCTGAGGGCATCGACCTGAAGGCAGACAAGCTTGCGCTCCAGCGCCTGCGCGAGGCGGCTGAAAAGGCCAAGATCGAGCTTTCCTCGGCAGCGACGACCGAAGTGAACCTGCCGTTCATCACGGCGGACGCCACCGGTCCGAAGCATCTCGTCAAGGCGATCACCCGCGCTGATCTTGAAAAGATGGTCGAAAGCCTGATCAAACGCACGCTTGATCCCTGCAAAAAGGCACTGGCTGATGCTGGCGTCAAGGCGGCGGACATTGCCGAAGTGGTGCTGGTCGGCGGCATGACCCGCATGCCGCGCGTCCGTGAGGTCGTGAAGGATTTCTTCGGCAAGGAGCCACACACCGGCGTCAATCCTGACGAAGTTGTGGCCATGGGCGCTGCCATTCAGGCGGGTGTGCTTCAGGGCGACGTGAAGGACGTCCTCCTGCTCGACGTGACGCCGCTTTCGCTCGGCATCGAAACACTGGGCGGCGTGTTCACGCGCATGATCGACCGCAACACGACGATCCCGACCAAGAAGAGCCAGGTCTATTCGACGGCGGATGACAATCAGCAGGCGGTGACCATCCGGGTCTTCCAGGGCGAGCGCGAAATGGCGGCGGACAACAAGATTCTTGGCCAGTTCGATCTTGTCGGCATTCCACCCGCACCGCGCGGTGTGCCTCAGATCGAAGTCACCTTCGATATCGATGCGAACGGCATCGTATCGGTCCACGCAAAGGACAAGGGCACGGGCAAGGAACAGCAGATCAAGATCCAGGCCTCCGGGGGCTTGAGTGATGCGGACATCGACCAGATGGTCAAGGACGCGGAACAGTTTGCCGACGAAGACAAGAAGCGTCGTGAGGCGGCTGAAGCGAAGAACAATGCTGAAAGCCTGATCCACACGACCGAGCGGCAACTTGCCGAGCATGGCGACAAGGTTGATGACGCGACCAAGTCCGAAATCGAGGGAGCGATTGCCGAAGCCAAGACCGCGGTCGAAGGCGGCGATGTTGCGGCGATGACCGAAAAGGGTCAGGCGCTTGCGCAGGCCGCGATGAAACTTGGCCAGGCCATTTATGAGAAGGAACAGGCTGCGGCTGCATCACCTGAAGCGGAAGCGCCGAAGGACGAAGATGTTGTCGATGCCGAGTTCTCCGAGGTCGACGAAAACAAGGGCTGAAAAATCCTCCCCGGCGTTTGACGTTCGGGGAGGATTTTTTCGGGGGATTTGATGGCTTTGTCTGACGACTATTACGAATTGCTGGAGGTGGAGCGCTCCGCCGACGACGGGACGATAAAATCTTCCTACCGCAAGCTTGCGATGCGTTACCACCCTGACAAGAATCCGGGTTGCCACGAATCCGAGGCCAGGTTCAAGGCAATCAGCGAAGCCTATGACGTACTGAAAGACCCTCAGAAGCGGGCCGCCTACAACCAGTTTGGCAAGGCCGCCTTCCACAATGGCGGTGGCGGCGAACCGCAGGATTTTGGCGGCTTTTCCGATATTTTCGACAATATTTTCGGCGAGTTCATGGGCGGCGGCCGTGGTCGCCAGCGTGGACCGCAGCGCGGCGCTGACCTGCGCTACGATCTCGAAATTACGCTGGAAGACGCATTCAACGGAAAAGAAACGGAAATCCGCGTCGAAGTGTCGGTGGCGTGCGAACCATGCAGCGGATCGGGTGCAAAGCCGGGCACATCAGCCAAGACCTGTGGAACCTGCAACGGGCATGGCAAGGTTCGTGCGCAGCAGGGCTTTTTCGTTGTTGAACGACCGTGCGCGTCGTGTCGGGGAGCAGGGCAGGTGATCGCCGATCCTTGTGGTACGTGTCGTGGAGCGGGGCGTGTAGACAGGGAAAAAACTCTCAGCGTCAACGTTCCGCAAGGCGTTGACGATGGCACGCGTATTCGGCTTTCGGGCGAAGGCGAGGCTGGAGAGCGCGGCGCACCTGCAGGAGATCTCTATATTTTCCTGCATGTCGCGCGTCACCCATTGTTCCAGCGCGAAGGGACGACGTTGTTCGCGCGTGCGCCGATCAGTTTTACAACGGCAGCCTTGGGTGGCACGATTACTGTCCCCGGCGTCGATCGCGCTGCGCACGAAATCCGCATTCCGCCTGGAATTCAGTCAGGCAAGCAACTCCGCCAGCGCGGAGCCGGTATGCCCGTGCTGAATGGCCGCGGGGCAGGCGATTTGGTCGTTCAGATTGAAGTTGAGACGCCGACGAAGCTCACTGCGGAGCAGCGCGAGATCCTCGAGGCTTTCCGCCAGACCGAAACCGGTGAAGAAAGCCCACAATCTGAAGGCTTCTTCTCTAAACTCAAGAACATGTGGGAAGACCTGACCTAGTCTAACTCCCAACCTCGCTCACCATGGCTCGACAGATCGAGTCCGTCGTGTTCGGTTTCCTCATCAACCCGCATTGGTGTGACATAACTGCTCGCAAAACAGATCAGCCACGTCATCAGCTACGATGTGCCG
>JANNLW010000110.1:0-8512 GCA_031397145.1 Sphingomonadales bacterium
AACTAGAATAGCGACCACAGTTCGGCCAGACGATTTTCGATCGGCGTGCCGGTCAAGGCCGGCCGTGGATCCGTCGGGCGTCGAGACAATTACGCCATCTCAAACCAGTTCGGGCAGCACGATCCGGTCATTGAGAGACACTTCAAGCTTTGCAGTCTGGCGTGTTTCGCGCAAGAGCGAGACTTCGTTGATCGCCGGCAGTTCGATACGCTGTCCGTCAATTGTTTCGGCCACCATCCGCAACGGCGAAACGCTGAAGCATTTCGCACGGGCGATCCGTTCGTCGATCCCTTCGGCGCGCCACTCATTCATCAGAAACCCGACCGTTCCGAGGTTCATGCCGAATACGGGCAGAATCCTCTCTCCTTCGAGCATGGCGTGCTGCACGTGCAGCATGAAACCATCACCGCCCAACGCGACGACCATTTCGGCATCGGCCAAGTCAACCCAGTCCCGTCGTGCCATGAGGACATTGGCCGCATCTTCGGCTTCCTGGGTGGGCGACGCGAGGAGTGCCCATTTCCTTTCGCTGCTCATCCGCCAGTGACACTCATGTGGCGTGCCGTCGCCGGGGTTGAAAGATCAAATTCGTGACGGCGTGGCTTGCGGCCCAGGGCAAGATCAACTGCGGCATCGACTGCTCCTGGGTCTCCCGAACGCAATGCGCCACGCAAGTCGACATTGTCTTCATGACCCAGGCACATATAAAGCTGGCCCGATGCCGAAACGCGGATCCGGTTGCATCCCTCACAGAAGTTCTGGGTGAGCGGAGAAATGAAGCCGATTCGACTGCCCAGTTCCTCGACCTGCCAATACCGGGCCGGGCCGCCGGTGCGATGCGTGCTCGGGATCAGCGTGTAACGTGCGGCCAGTTGGTCCTGCACCTTGGTCAGTGGCAGGAACCGGTCGGTCCGGTCATCATCGATCATCCCCAGGGGCATCGTCTCGATCAGCGAAAGATCGAAGCCCTGCGATCCGCACCATTCGAGCATCGGCAGGATTTCCTGATCATTCAGGTCCCTGAGCGCGACCATGTTGATCTTGATCTTGAATCCCGCTTCTTTGGCCGCCTCTATTCCGTCAAGCACGCGGGCAAGATCGCCGGTGCGGGTGATATGGCGAAAATGATCGGGGTCACGCGTATCGAGGCTCACATTGATCCGCTCGATCCCCGCTGCGCGCAATCCGCTCGCATGATCACGCAGGCGGCTCGCATTGGTCGTGAGTGTAAGCTCGTCGAGGCCGTTGCCGATCAGTTTTCCAATTTCCCGGGCAACATCAACTGCGCCGCGTCTGGCCAGTGGTTCCCCGCCGGTCAACCGGATTCGGGTGACTCCGCGTGCCACAAAAGCACGGGCGAGTTCGGAAATTTCCTCCAGGCTCAGGATTTCCGAGCGCGGCAGAAACTCCATCGTTTCGGCCATGCAGTAGCGGCAGCGCATGTCACAGCGATCCGTCAGTGAAAGACGGACATAGCTGATCCGTCGTCCGAACTGGTCGCTCAAGAGGGGCGATGCGTCTGCCATGCCGTGTTGCTAGGCTGAGTGCGCTTTGCAGGCAAGAAGATTGGGGAGTTGGCGCGAGGGGCTTGCCAAGCTATCACTCGTGCATGAGGGCCAATGACAAAGCCGAAAACACGCTGCCTGCGCATGCGAGCGCAGCCGAAGCCCCTTTGTTTCTCCTGTCTTTCCGGCATCGTGATGAACTCGCCGCAGCCGTGTCCCATGCAGGCTGGCAGGCAATTGCGGCCCGACGGGCGGACAACGCCGAACAGCGCTTCGTTGCCAGTGGTGCGATGGTCGCACTGGTTGATGCGCGCGGCGCATTTGATGACGGGCTGGCGGCGGTAAGGGCCCTTGCTGATGCCGTGGAAGTCAACGCGGCATCACTGCTTGTCCTGATTTCGCGAACCGACGTCGATCATCTGGATACGCTGGTTCAAGCAGGCGCTACCCATTATCTCGCGAGTCCTTTCAAGGAAAAAGAAATGCTCCAAGCGCTCCGGTTTGCGGAACGACATGCTGTGCGTCTGGCGGGCGGGGACAATGTTATCGGGCGTCGCCGCGAAGTCGATCTGGATGGCGTGTTGGCCTGGCAAGCCAACATCGTCAGCGGACAGGCCGTCGTGAGCGAGGGGCTTCGCAAGAGACTCGCACAAGACTCTCGCGAAATCGGGATGTTTGCGCTGCTCGACAAGCTGAAACCGGATGACCGCGGCGCCGGTCGTGCAGCAATCCGTCGCATTCTCGCCGATGGTCGTCCAACGGCGTTTACGCACATGTTTCCGGATGGCGCCAATGGTGAAGTTCGGGCGGCGCAGCATTTGCGGCTCGACAATACGCGTAGTCTTGTTTTCGGGACGATTGAACAACTCGATCTGGATGCGGACGCAATTGCGCGCGGCGGTCGGGACGCCTTGACCGGTCTGCGCGATGCCGCTTCTGCCCGACGATGGATCGAAACCAGGCTCGGGGTTGGCACGTTTCACGTCCTTTTGCTCACCATTACGCGTTTCGAGATGATCAACACTGCGTTTGGACGCGAAACGGGTGATGAACTTCTCCAGTCCGTCGCCCGGCTAATCGGACCACTGGTCCGCGAACTTGCAGGAAAACGCACCATTATCGCGCGGACTGCAGGGGCCGAGTTTATCATCGGCATCGATGGATCGATCGGGGATGATCGTGTCATGCTTTTGGCCGAACAGCTTGTTGACCTGATCGAGCGCCCGATGCTTTCAGGATCCAACCTCATCACGCTTTCAAGCGCGGTTAGTATTGTCGAAAGCAGCGGGAAAGATGAAAGTGCAAGCCACTTGCTGCGGCGTGCAAGCCTCGCTCTTTCAGATGCCAAGGCTTCGGATCAAGGGCGAATCCGGATGGTATCGAGTGCCGCCCAGGACAGTGCGGCACGCGATGCCGCGCTCCAGTCCGATTTGCGCAATGCGCTCGGCCGGGACGAGATCGACATTCTGTTCCAACCACAGGTTTCCATCACGTCGGGCCGGATCGTCGGTGTCGAAGCGCTCGCCCGCTGGAAGCACCCCGAGCATGGAGAACTCGGTGCGGCGACACTGTTTGCGGTGGCGGAACAGTCGGACTATCTGTTGGCGCTTTCGGCCCATGTCCAGCAATGCGCGACAAGGATTGCGGCAAATTGGCCAGAGTCATTGTCCGCACTGCGCATGGCGATCAACGTCACCGCCGGTGATATTGGGCGCGCCGGCTTTGTCGACGGCCTCTTCTCGATGGTTGACGAATGCGGCTTCCCGCGCGGTCGGCTGACGGTTGAAGTGACGGAAAGTGGCCTGATCGAAGATCTCGCCAACGCCGCCTCGTTACTGGCGGCGCTGCGAGCAGGAGGATGTCGTGTGGCGATCGACGACTTCGGGACAGGCTATTCCAGCCTGGCTTATCTCAAGGCCCTGCCGCTGGATTACCTCAAGATCGACAAAAAGATGGCGCAGGATATTGCCGGTTCAACGCGTGACCGGATCGTCGTACGCGGCGTGATCGACATGGCGCGCTCATTGGGCCTTGCCGTCATTGCCGAAGGGGTGGAGACCGAAGAACAGCTGGCACTTCTCGCCCGTGAGGGCTGCAACTATTATCAGGGCTTTCTTTGTGCCGAGCCGATCACCACAAAGGCGCTTGTCGAGCTTTACGAAAAACAGGGTTAGTTGACCCCCAGCTCGCGCGCGGCTGCATCGATCGCACCCAGTCCTGTGGCGTCGCCAGCAAAAGAAGCACGTGCCCTGGCATAGGCCGCGTTGGCCTTCGCCGTTTCGCCGAGCGACATCCGGCTACGCATCAGCATGATCCAGCCTTGTACATTTTTCGGATTGGCCTTCAGTTTCGATTCCAGCCCGTCAACCATGCCCTGGATCATGGCATCCTGTTGGCCCTTGGGCATTTGCGCAGCCGCACGCATGTCCTGCGCACTTGGGCCCGGGATGGCAGCCGTCGCGATAGAGGCGCCGACGGTGGCCTCAGGTGGCCGGATCGCGGCCAGTCGGCTGGTCACCTCTACCTTCTCCTTCCTCCCGACATCGACAATCAGTCGGCGGACGTCGGCTTCCCATGGCGCGCCGGGGGGCGTATCGGCCAGCAGCGCGAGCCAATCGTCAATCGCGCCCTTGTGATCGCCGGACATGTCGCGCGCGACGCCCAGGAAATAGCGCGCGCGCGGGTCCTTGGGATCAAGGGAGACCGCCTTGTCAAACGCCAGTTTTGCGTCAGACGGCACGTTTCCTGCCCCGGCCATTACGCGGGCTTCACCGAGCGAGGACCAATATTCAGCTTTTCCCGGGTTGATCTGTGTCGCACGGCCATAGGCGGACGCGGATTCGGCGAACTTGCCAGTTTCAAAAAAGGCCCAACCAAGCATCCGCCAGCCCTCTGCATCGTTCGGGTTGGCCTTCAGTTTTGCCTCAAGTCCCGAAATCATTGCCCCGACATCACCCTGCGGGGCTTTTTCTGCTTGTGCCGCATTCTGCGTTGGTTGAACCGAGCGATTCCAGATCGCCAAACTGACAGCGACGAGGGCAATCAATGCCGCCGCTGTCAATATGATTCGTGTCATTCTCGACCCGCCTTGCGTTTCCGCAGCCATTCGATGCACCATGGTTAATTTTTGGGCTTTGCAGTCTAGCGCAACGCGTCCAAGATGATAGAGTAGTGATCAGGGTTCGCACCTGAAATCAAATCAGACTTGCTGTTTCGCGGGCGATGTTGGTCAGTGCATTGGGGGTGGGAACTTTGTCACAGCCGTTCAGGATTGCGATCGTTGGTTCGGGTCCCGCGGGTTTGAGCGCGGCATCGCGTGCGGCCAAACTCGGCCTTTCGCATGTCCTTCTTGAAAAGACAGACCATCTTTCCGATACGATTTTCAAGTACCAGAAGGGCAAGCACGTCATGGCGACCCCCAGCCAACTCGTGCTGCGCGCCGATGTGGACTTTGCCGCAGGCAAGCGTGAGGCTGTGCTTGATACATGGGACATCCAGACCGAAGGAAACAAGGTCAATGTCCGCAAAAACGCAGAAATCAAGGGAATATCGGGCGCCAAAGGCGATTTCACACTTGAATTGACCAATGGCGAAACGCTGAAGGCCGAAAATGTAATCATGGCAATCGGGACGCAGGGCAATCCCAATATGTTGCGCTGTCCGGGATTTGACCTGCCGCATATCCAGTATCAGCTTGATGATCCCGGCGAATATATCGACGAGCATATCTCGGTGATCGGTGGCGGCGATGCAGGCATCGAGAATGCACTCGGTCTTGCGGCCGATGCCGAGCAGCGTAACATCGTGACCATCGTCAATCGCGGCCCCGAATTCTCGACCGCAAAGGATGCCAACGTAAAGGCGCTTTTTGCCGCCCGCGATGCCGGGCGCATTATCGTCCGCGCGGATACCACTCCCAATTTGGTCGAACCCGGCTTCATTACGTTCGACACCACCGACGGCGAAGTGAAAGTCAAATGCGACCGGATCATTGCGCGGATGGGTTCGGCCCCGCCACGCAAGTTCGTGGAGGCGTGTGGCGTCGAATTCACCAGTGAAGACCGGGTTTCCTATCCCAAACTCTCCCCGACGTTCGAGACGACCAATCCGGGCATTTTCGTCATCGGTGCGCTTGCCGGCTATCCGCTGATCAAGCATTGCATGAATCAGGGCCATGACGTGGTCGAGTTCATCAACGGCAATACCGATCTGAAGCCCGCCGATGAACCCATCCTCGAAGCCAAGTTCGCGGGTTTGCCGGGCAAGCGCAGTGTCGACGAATGGCTTGAATTCCTGCGTTCGAACATCATTATCCTCAACGATCTCTCGCCGCTCCAGATGCGCGAGTTCATGCTCGATTCCGAAGCGCGAGCCTATCGCAAGGGCGAAACCATCTTTGTCCGAAACGATCCGGGATCCTCGCTCTTTGCGATCGCAGACGGGTCGGTGCTGGTGCAGGTTGATCAGGCCAATCCTGACATCACCATCCCGATCGGAAGCGGGCTGATCTTTGGCGAAGTGGGACTGATTTCAGGGCGACGTCGCGGCGCGACGATTGTGGCCGCCGAAGAGTGTGTTTGCGTCGAAGTTTCGCGAACCGCTGCGCTCAAGCTTCAATCCTCTGTCCCCGCGGCGAAGCGTGCGATCGAGCGCATTTCAACAGAGCGGCAATTGCTCCAGATGTTTGGCTCGGGACTCCTGCGCGAGGATCTGATCGAGATTCTCGACAATTACGAAATCCAGATGATCAGCGCCGGCAAGCCCGTTATCACCGAAGGCGAGGAGGGTGACGACATCTACGTCATCCGCCAGGGATCAATGGTCGTCGAAAAGACAGTCGGTGGAAAACCTGTCTTCCTCTCTTACCTGCCGGCCGGATCCTATATTGGCGAAATGGCCCTGATTGCGGGTGGAAAACGGACCGCTACTGTAAGGGCAGCGGTTAAGTCCGAAGTGATCAAACTACAGGGCGAGACATTCCGTACGCTTCTCAAGAATAAACCTCAACTTCTTGAAAAACTTAAGAAAGACATGGCTGCGCGTCAGGATGTCAATGCCTTTGTCGAAGCGAAGAAGGACAGTTTTTCCGGCGTTGTTGATATGTATTCCAACGTCGCGAACTTCCTTGTTGAAAACGGCATTGGTGAAGCGACCGACGTGCTCCTCATCGACGAAAACCTGTGTGTCGGTTGCGATAATTGCGAAAAGGCGTGTGCGGACAGCCATGACGGGTTGTCGCGGCTCGATCGTGAAGCAGGGCGCACTTATGCCCATCTCCATGTCCCGACCTCGTGTCGCCATTGCGAACATCCGCATTGCATGGCGGATTGCCCGCCCAATGCGATCCATCGTGGCCCCGACGGCGAGGTGTTCATCGATGATACGTGTATCGGTTGCGGCAATTGCCAACGAAATTGTCCCTACAAGGTGATCCGCATGGACTCCGTGCCCCCGCCGAAGCCAAGTCTGTTGAGCTGGCTGTTTCTCGGATCGGGTCCGGGGCCGGGCGAACCCAGCAAGAAATGGTCTTATGCGAACACCGTGGCTGGCGAGGAAAAGGCAAAAAAGGCCATCAAGTGCGACATGTGTGCCGGGATCGAAGGCGGCCCGGCCTGCGTGCGTGCGTGCCCAACAGGAGCTGCAATCCGTGTTGCACCCGAACAGTTCCTGACCGTTGCCCGGCTTGAGCGGGCCGATTGATGGCAACCCGTGCCCCACGCCGCGCAACGCAAACCGGGCGGATCCGCAGCGATGGCATGCACGACGGGTTCATGCGTCACAACCGGTTCCAGTGGCTCAAGATTGCAGGTTCGATCTCGCTTGCAATCCTGCTGGGTTATGCCTTGATCGATGTGCAGCCGCGCCACAATGGTGGAAGCTGGTACGGCTATCTTCTGGGGATGATCGGGGCGGGGCTGATTATCTGGCTTGCCCTGCTGGGCGTGCGCAAGCGAGCGATGACGCCGGGTGCGTGGTCATTGAAGGCGTGGACTTCGGCGCATGTCTATCTGGGGCTGAGCCTGATCGTGATCGGCACACTCCATACCGGCTTTCAGTTCGGTTGGAATGTCCATACGCTGGCCTATGCGCTGATGATGTTTGTCATCTTTTCGGGGATTTTCGGCATTTCCGTCTATGCGATGCTGCCGCGCGCGATGAGCGCCAATCGCGATGAAATGACGGAAACCCAAATGCTTGAAAGCCTGCGCGCGATTGACCGGCAATTGCACGATGCGGCGCAGCCACTCGAATTGCGCCAGGCTGAACTGGTTCGATCGTCGCTTGAACAGGATCCATTTGGGGGCGGTTTGCTGCGGAGGCTTTCGGGTCATTACCCCAATTGCGCGACGCGCGCGGCGCAAGCGGCAGTCCGCCAGGAATCAGCCTACAAGCCCAACATAGACAATGATCCGCTCGAAAAGATCGATGTGCTGCTCGCGCGCAAGGAAGCGATGCTGGCACGCGTGCGAAAGCATTTACGGCTAAAGGCTTTGCTTGAGGTTTGGCTGTATATCCATGTTCCTTTCACCTTCGCCCTGATTGCTGCGCTGTTTGCGCATGTCATCAGCGTGTTCTTCTACTGGTAGGGGCGAGGCAATGGCCTTCATCGTCCGCCAGATTTCACGCACCGCCGACGGTCGCGAAATTGTCCGCACGGCGACGCACGATACCAAGTCGATCATGATCGGTCGCGATGCAGGCAGCGAGATTCATCTCGCCGATCTTGCCGTCGAGCTTCAACACGCCAGCCTGACGATGCGCAAGGACGGTGGCGTCGATATTGAATCGCGTTGCGGCCTTGAGTTCGAGATCGATGGCCGAAGCACGCTTCATGCCGCTGTCGACCCCGCCGTTGGCGCAGAATTGCGCTTCGGGGCGCATCGGATCCGGGTTTCGGGCGACGATGGGTCGATTGCCCTGACGGTCGAACGTATTGAAGCGCTTTCCGATGCGAGCGAAGCCAAGGAAGAAATCGGACTCTTTACGCTCAAGGGCTTGCTGCCCGG
>JANNLW010000121.1:0-1242 GCA_031397145.1 Sphingomonadales bacterium
GCAAGAGGCTACGTGATGGCGAATCAGGAATGATTCCGTCATCATCGGTCAAGATCAATCCTGCCAAAGGCAAGGATATACGGCCCGATTCAAGCATTTCAGTGGGGCGATAGGGTGTTCTTGGTGTTTTGAAAAGCCGCCAAGGCTAACTGGAAAGCATCGCAATCGCATGGCCGACCCGGCGCAACGCAACGGGATCTCCAGGTGCCGAATCAAGTGCAAGATCTGCCGCTTCAATCAGAGGAACGGCACCAAAACTGGCCGCCAGCCCTTTAAGACGATGGGCCGCCATAATCCAGTTGGCATCGCAACGTGAGCGGGAAAGCAGATCCGCGTAGTGGCATGCGCCATCAATCATCGCTGTGCGCAATTCGCCCACAAGGGACGGATCATTTCCTACCGCAGCAGCAAGCGAAGCATCGAGCGCACCAATTTCATAAGCCATTCTCAATGCTTAACTCGTCATGCTTAACGACTCGTTGCAGAAATATTTAGCAAAATGGATAATTCGTGTTACAAAACGGGACATGACTGGGGGAAATTCTGTTGTCGGGCTCTGGCGCGACCGAGAGCGGGCATCCGAACGGGTCGAAGATCCGAACGAAGCCCTGATCGAAATTGAGCCGCAATTCGCGAGCCAGGACTGGGACGACAACTCGCCGTCCCCGGGGGTGTGGCGTAGGCGCCTAGCCCTGTCCGGCGCGATTTTTCTGGCATTGGCCTGGCTTGGGGCATTGGGTTATCAACGTTTTATCGCGCTGTCTGGTCGCATTCCAACACTTGGTGATGGGGTAGATTTCGTAGCCTTTGCAAGTGCACCGCTCGCGCTGATCTCGGTGGTTTGGCTTATCGTTATTCGCTCCGGCAAGTCGGAGCAGCGTCGTTTTCAAAGAACATCGGCTGCTATCCAGGTTGAAGCCGAGAGGCTTGAGGCTCTGCTTGACCTTGTATCTTCACGGCTTGATGCGAGCCGCGCCGAGCTTTCGGAACAAGGCGAAACGCTTTTGAACATGGGCGACCACGCTGCTAGCCGCTTGAGCGGAATTGCCCGAGCAATGGAAACCGAAATTGCTACTGTTTCCCGCCACACGCAGGCTTTGACAGGTTCGGCAGCAGCTGCACGCGGGGACCTCGCGGTTCTACTCGCAAACCTGCCAAAAGCTGACGTCCAGACTCGGCAAATCGTCGCTTCGCTGCAGGAAGCCGGGCTTGTCGCCCAGGAACGGGCTGGCGCGCTGGATA
>JANNLW010000122.1:0-4862 GCA_031397145.1 Sphingomonadales bacterium
ATTGGGGCGACTATCGCGGCTCGCACTTCTCCGCGCTGCGGCAGATCGACACGCGGAACTTGAAGCAGCTGCAGGTGAAATGGGCCGCGCAACTTCCCGGCGAATCGCTGCTGCAATCGACGCCGATTGTCGTCGATGGCGTGATGTACATCACGACCGCATGGAGCATGGTCAAGGCCTATGACGCCGCGACCGGGAAGCCGCTCTGGGCCTATGACCCCAAGGTGCCGCGTTCCAAGCTGGTCGATGTCTGCTGCGATGCAGTCAATCGCGGCGTCGCGGTCTATAAGGGCAAGGTCTATGTCGGGACGCTCGACGGACGATTGGTCGCGCTCAACGCCGATGATGGAAAGGTGATCTGGGATCATCTGACCATCCCCGAAGGATCACACATGGCTATCACCGGAGCGCCGCGCATCGTCAAGGGCAAGGTGCTGATCGGCTCGGCGGGCGCCGAATACATCACCCGCGGCTATCTCGGCGCCTATGATGCCGAGACCGGCAAGGAGGTGTGGAAATTCTACACCGTCCCCGGCGATCCATCCAAACCGTTCGAAGGCAAGCATCTCGAAGCTGCGGCGAAGACATGGGCGCCAGACGCATGGAAGTCGGGCGGCGGCGGAACGGTCTGGGACTCGATCACCTATGATCCCAAGACCGATCTCGTCTATTTCGGGACCGCCAATGCCGAGCCCTGGAATCCGGCTGTGCGAGGCACATCAGGTTCGGGTGACAGCCTCTACACGGCGTCAATCGTCGCGGTGAAGGCGGATACCGGCGAATATGCCTGGCACTTCCAGGAAACACCCGAAGACCGATGGGACTATGATTCAAACCAGCAGATCATCGTGGCGGACATTCCGGTCAACGGAAAGCCGCAGCATGTGATCATGCATGCGCCAAAGAACGGTTTTTTCTACACGCTCGACGCCACAACGGGAAAGTTCATTTCGGGCAAACCCTTTGCAACGATCAACTGGGCATCAGGGCTTGATCCGGCGACGGGCAAGCCGAACGTCAACCCCGAAGCAAGATATGAAATTACCGGCAAACCATTCCTGGGAATTCCTGGTGCCATCGGGGCGCACAGTTGGACGCCAATGTCCTACAGCCCCAAGACCGGGCTGGTCTACATTCCTGCCAACGAAACATCCCAACCCTACCAGGCTGCAGCCAAGGGCTGGAAGCCCGGCAAGGTTGGCTTCCAGCTTGGCCTTGAACTTGGCTCGCTTCAGGTTCCAGCGGACAAGGCGGTTCGTGCAGCGACCGTTGCCGCGATGAATGGATCTCTGGTTGCGTGGGATCCGGTCGCCGGGAAGGCGCGCTGGACCGTTGCCTATCCCGGCCCGACCAATGGCGGCACCTTGGCAACCGCTGGAAACCTCGTTTTCCAGGGGACGGCGGGAGGCGATTTTCAGGCCTTTACGGCTGATACTGGCATGAAGCTCTGGGCGTTTCCGACCCAAACCGGCGTTTTGGCCGCGCCCATCACCTATTCTGTCAAAGGTGTCCAATATGTCGCGATTCTGGTCGGCTGGGGCGGCGTATGGGATGTTTCCGGCGGTAATCTGGTCAGCAAGACAGGTATGACGCGCAACATCAGCCGTCTTCTCGTGTTCAAGATCGGCGGAACCGCGAAGCTTCCCGCAGCGCCCGCCGAAGACAAGCGCGTGCTTGATCCGCCACCATTCACGGGCAAACCCGATCAGGTTGCAGATGGATCGAGCCACTATGGCAACAGCTGCAGCGTATGCCATGGCAATGCCGCTGTTTCAGGCGTGCTCAATCCCGACTTGCGGCATTCCGTGGCGCTCAACGATCCCAAACTGTGGCAACAAATCGTTCATGACGGGCTGTTGAAAGACAATGGCATGGTCGCATGGGCCGGCCAATATTCGCCCGTCCAGATCGAGAATCTCCGCCAATACGTCATCAAGCGCGCCAACGAAGACAAGGCGCTGGAAGCCTCAGCCAGGAAAGTCGCATCCCGATGAGTATCATTCTCTATACCGCCCCCACGCCCAACGGCTGGAAGGCCTCGATCACGCTCGAGGAGATGGGGCTGCCTTACGAAGTGAAACACGTCAATTTCAGCGATGCCGAACAAAAGTCTGACTGGTTCACAAAGATCAATCCCAATGGCCGCATCCCGGCCATCTCCGATGATGGTTTTGCGGTGTTCGAATCCGGTGCGATCATGCTTTATCTGGCGGAAAAGACTGGCCTGCTCATGCCAATGGACGCCAAGGGCAAAAGCCTTGTCACCCAATGGCTGATGTTCCAGATGGGTGGGCTTGGCCCGATGATGGGGCAGGCCAATGTCTTTTTCCGTTACTTCCCCGAAAAGATCCAGCCCGTGATCGACCGCTACCAGCGCGAAGTGCGGCGACTTTTCGAAGTTATGGACACGCATCTGGCCTGCAACAAATATCTGGCAGGTGACTTTTCAATTGCGGACATCGCCAACTGGTCCTGGGCCCATACTCATGAATGGTCGGGCGCGAGTGTCGAAGGGCTTGACCATCTCAATCGCTGGATGAAGCTGGTGGGTGACAGGGACGGTGTCCGGCGCGGCCGGGACATCCCTACGCCACGCGACCGCAAGGCCGAGGAAGAAGCTGCCGCCAAGACGGGTCCGACGATACTCGCATGAAGTCAGCATGATGACGATCGGGAAAACCAATATCGGGGCATTGCTCAAAGGTGGTGGAACTATGCCGAGACTAGGGCACGTGCTGGCGCTGGCGGCAGCCATTTTGCTCTTGTCGTACGCGCAGAACGTCAATCCAGCGCGTCAAAGCAGCTATGAGGTGATCCATGGCTGGCCGGTCCTGCCCGCCGGCGAGGTTTTGGGGTCGGCAACAGGCGTTGGCATCGATTCGCACGATAATGTGGTTGTCTTTCATCGTGCTGGTCGCGTTTGGACAGAACCCCTGCCTCTCGATGCGATCGCGAAGCCCACGATCGCGGTATTTGACGGACGTACGGGTGAACTGTTGAAGCGGTGGGGGAGCGGCTTGTTCGCAATGCCTCACGGCCTGACCGTCGATGCCCAGGACAATGTCTGGCTCACTGACGTATCCCTGCATCAGGTCTTCAAATTCAGCGCGGACGGGAAGCTGCTCCTTGCAATCGGTGAGCGCGGTGTCCCCGGCAGTGACGGGCGGCATTTTAACCGCCCGACTGATATAGCCGTTCTGCCGGACGGGTCGTTTTACGTGAGCGACGGCTACATCAACACACGGGTGGCCAAATTTTCTCCTTCAGGAGAGTTTCTGTTTCAATGGGGTCGGCCCGGACAGGGGCCCGGGGAGTTCAACACGCCGCACGGTATTACGCTGGACAGCACGGGCCGGGTCTATGTCGCGGACCGAGAGAATGATCGGGTTCAGGTTTTCGATGCCAACGGCCAGTTCCTCTCACAATGGAAAGATGCGGCAATAGGGAGGCCCTATTCGCTTGCCATGCTCGGTATGCGAGAAGCGATTATTGTGGACGGCGGAGATCAGCCTTCACAGGGCCCAGATCGCTCGGGAGCGGCCATTGTGTCACGTGACGGAGCCGTGATGAGTACTTTTGGACGCTTCGGCAACTTTGACGGGCAATTTCGAATGGCCCATGATGTCGCTATCGCGAAATCAGGCGATGCTTATATCGTCGATGTCGCCGGGCAGCGTGTGCAGAAGTTTTCCCGAAGAAATTAGCCCTCACCCGCCCGGCACCCAAGCTCCGCTGCAGCAGCGCGCTTCAATTCCGGATCGCCCGCAACTGGCTGGGTTGAGTCTGTCGAAGCCTTGTCCTTTACCAATGCCACAGTGAACAGGAAGGACGGTGTGTGGTACACCTTTGTCGTACGACGCTCTGTTCCTGATGAACAAATTTTTGAACACTGACGCAAGTTATTGATCCACCCCGATAATCCTATCCATACCCCTATCTGTTCTTTTTTCTTGCGTAATAGGATTTGTACTGCCAGCTGGGCCGAGTCACTCGATCGGCGTTCTAGGTCGCACGGGTCGGGGGGCGGGACAGCGGGACGGGGTTCTTGGACCTTGTCCCGTAACGGTCGGTGCGAATGCGGCTGGCGTCTGTCGCTTCCTCACGGATGCGATCCTTGCGCCTTGCTATCGTGCGAACGGGTCCGGGCCGGGCGGAGCTTGCTCCGTCATCACCGTGCAGGGGCTTTCAGGGCCTTGTCTCCTGCACGACAGCGCCGGGCATGAAGGCGGTGCAGGAGACGGGGTGCCGGTTACGCACTCCTGCATCTTTGACCCACCAACGCAAAACCCGCCGGACGTTCCCGCGTCCGCACCGCATGTCCCGCCCCCTTTCCCAAAAGGGCGCATCGGCGTGCCTGTCGTAAATCCACGTCTTTTAATGTTCTTGTTATGTTTCAATAAAGCGGGCAGAATACACCAATGCCCCGAATCGACCTTTCCGTGGCGACCTCCGGCCGGGGTGCGCCTGCAAACCGGACGCCGACGCGGTTCAACCTGCAGGCGCGCGAGGCGGACGGGGACTGGCTCGACGATCGCGACGATATTGACGGAGGCGCGCCGCCGCTCCGCACCACGGTGACAGTTGAAAAGCCGAAGACGATCATCAGCACGAACACCTCGCCAGACATTCCGTTCGATCATTCGATCAATCCCTATCGCGGCTGCGAACATGGCTGCGTCTATTGCTATGCGCGGCCAACGCACGCGTTCCACGATCTGTCGCCCGGTCTCGATTTCGAAACCCGATTATATGCCAAGCCCGATGCAGCAGCACTGTTGCGGGCCGAACTGGGGAAGAAGGGCTATCGCGCAACGACGATCGCGCTTGGCACCAATACCGACCCCTATCAGCCAATCGAGGAT
>JANNLW010000203.1:0-4113 GCA_031397145.1 Sphingomonadales bacterium
CGTCGCGGTTGCCGCGGGCGTTGGCTATGGCGAGGAAGGCGAAGGCTTTGTCCGTATCGCAATGGTCGAGAATGAACAGCGGCTCCGGCAGGCCGGGCGCAACGTCCGCAAATATCTCCATTCAATGGGGGTGAATGTCGGCGTGAAGGCTGGATAGGCAAACGATCGCATGGCCCGCGCCGATTTTGCATTCACGCACCGTTTCCGCGTCCGCTGGTCCGAGGTCGATCCGCAGGCGGTGGTCTTCAACGCGCGCTATCTGGACTATGCCGATATCGCGATCACCGAATATTATCGCGAAGTCGGCTTTCGCAAACTCCATCCCGATGAGCCGCTCGAATTCCATGTCAAGCGCGCGACCGTCACTTGGGCCAATCCAATCGAGGCGGACGAAATGATCGATGTGCTGGCGCGCACGATCAGATCCGGCACGACAAGCATGACGCAAATGGTCGAAATTCACGGCGCCCGCGACGACGGCGCAGACGATCTGCGTGCCGAGGTGGAGCTTGTGAATGTCCATGTGGACTTGGCGAGCCATCGTCCGATCCCCCTGCCCGACTGGCTCGCCCCGGCCTTTGCGGCCTTTGACCGTGGAACCGCTGGCTGAAATCGCCGCACCTGTGCTACGGCCATGCCCATGAAGGAAACCGCAATCGACCCGATTGACCTGATCGCCCGGATGGGCAACGCCGCCCGACGAGCGACAGGCGAAATTGCAAGGCTACCCTCCGGCAGGAAATCGGAGGCCCTTGTTGCATCCGCCGCCGCGATACGAACGCACTGCGCCTCGATTCTTGTTGCCAATGCCCATGATCTCGAGCGCGGCAAAGCCAACGGATTGAGCGAAGCGATGCTCGATCGCCTCGCGCTGGACAGGGGCAGGATTGAAGCAATTGCCGCTGGAGTCGAAGCTGTGGCCGAATTGCGCGATCCTGTTGGCATGCTGATTGACGAAAGCACGCGACCAAACGGGTTGAAGCTCTCGCGCATCAGGGTTCCTTTGGGCGTTGTCGGAATCATCTACGAAAGCCGCCCGAACGTGACTGCGGATGCCGCAGCGCTTTGTCTAAAATCCGGCAATGCCGTCATCTTGCGTGGCGGGTCGGAAGCATCGAAATCCAACCACGCGATCCACGCGGCGATGATCAAGGGGTTGGAGCGTGCGGGCTTGCCAGTGGATGCCATTCAGATTGTGCCGACCACCGATCGTGCTGTTGTTGGAGCCATGCTCACCGCGCATGGCGTTATCGATGTCATCATTCCACGAGGCGGCAAGGCTCTGGTTTCGCGGGTGCAATCGGATGCCCGCGTGCCCGTGCTCGCGCACCTCAATGGCATCTGCCATACCTATGTTGATGCCGCCGCTGATGGCGCAAAGGCAAAAGCAATCGTGGTCAATGCCAAGATGCGAAGGACTGGCGTTTGCGGTGCGACAGAGACGCTCCTGATCGATCAGGGTTATGCCGAACCGGGCTCGCTTCTTGAGGCGCTGATCGAAGCTGGGTGTGCGCTGCGGGGCGATGCAACGACCTTGGCGATCGAACCCCGGGCCCGGGCTGCAACCGAGGCGGATTGGGAAACCGAATATCTCGACTCGATCTGCGCTGTTCGCTTCGTCAACGGAGTCGAGGGTGCGATCGCGCACATCTCGGCGCATGGTTCGAATCATACTGATGCGATCATCACCGAAGATGCGGGTGCCGCAGAATCTTTTCTTTCTGTGGTCGACAGTGCAATTGTGATGCACAACGCTTCAACCCAGTTTGCTGATGGCGGCGAATTCGGTCTGGGCGCAGAAATCGGGATCGCGACCGGACGGCTCCATGCCCGCGGTCCGGTCGCACTTGAAGGGCTGACAACCTATAAATGGATTGTGCGCGGGACAGGCCAGATCCGGCCTTGACGCCCACTGCGCTTCTTGGCGGATCATTCAACCCGGCACATCGCGGCCACCGCAGGATAAGTCTTTTTGCTGCCGAGGCGCTCGGCGCCGAGGAAGTCTGGTGGCTTGTGTCTCCTGGCAATCCTCTAAAGGAAGGCGCAAGGGATATGGCGCCACTCAATGCGCGTTTCAGATCAGCACGAAAAATGGCGAAACGAACCATCATCCGCCCAACTGCAATCGAATCGAGATTGGGCACGCGCTACACGGTTGATACGCTCGAGGCGCTAGTCCGTCGCTACCCTGATCGTCGCTTCATCTGGCTGATGGGGGCTGACAATCTCGCCCAGTTTCCCCAATGGCGCGACTGGCGGAGGATAGCGCGAACGATCCCGATTGCGATTATTGCACGTCCGGGCTATGAGGGTGTCACCCGGGCGACCCGCGCCATGGGCTGGCTGCGGAAATTTGTCCGCCCCGCACGTCAGGCAAAACACTGGACAGAGTGGAGAACACCGGCGCTCGTGCTCTTGCGCTTCCGCCCTGACAAAAGCTCCGCCACTGCGATCCGCCGGGCCAATCCCGACTGGTATCGCCAAACCACCTCCACCCCACTGCGCGATCCTGTAACGCGCCGTATGATCGATTGAGACCAAATTTGCCCGCTGCCTCTGCCGCCAAAAGCGCCAAAGCCCCCCATCCTTCAGATGTCCTTCACTCGCTGATTCTCCAGTCGCTTGACGATGATCAGGCGGTGGAAACGGTGTCCATCCCACTCGCCGGAAAATCAACCATTGCCGATCACATGGTGATCGCAAGCGGTCGGTCGACCCGTCAAGTTGCTTCAATGGCCCACAAGATCGCCGAAAAGATCAAGGGTGAGTTTCATCGTTCGCCTCGCATCGAAGGCCTTCCGGCCGCCGACTGGGTGCTGATTGACGCCGGCGATGTGATCGTCCACCTCTTTCGCCCTGAAGTCCGCAGCTTTTATAACCTTGAGCGCATGTGGGCCTTTGGCGATGCGCCCCCAACTCCTGAGAACACTTGAAGCTTCACATTATCGCGCGCGGCAAGATGGGACGCTGCCCCGAGGCAGACCTGATCGCGCGGTATGAAAAGCGGATCGGCTGGCCCTTCCAGATCACAGAATTGCCCGACATCGGCGGAAAATTGCCAAGCATGTCGCAGGGCACCAAGATCATCGCACTTGATGAAACCGGCGAACAATTGGGCTCAACAATCCTTGCCCGCACCCTTGAGCAATGGCGAGATTCGGGGACACGTGAAGCGCGTTTCCTGATTGGTGCTGCAGACGGACTTTCAACAGAAGAACGTGCAAGCGCAGATTTGCTCGTCGCCTTTGGCCGGGCCACCTGGCCGCACATGCTCATTCGCGCGATGCTTGTCGAACAAATCTACCGCGCAACAAGCATCATTGCCGGACATCCCTATCACCGTGAAGGGTGACACGCTCAGACGGCGTGCAACGCACTTCCGGCCGTTTCGATCGGAAAATCCATCCCCGGAACAATCATTGTCCGCTTGGTCAGCTCGACAAACTTGTTTGCCATGAGTGACGGCGCTGCAGCGCGCTCCGCACGATCCGCCAAAAGCGCGACCGGATCGATTTCCTGATCAAATTTTATGCCGATCTTGTCCTTTCGCGCCCAGACGATCTGCCCGAAAAGTTTGCCGACATGACGAATGACGACCGCAATGTATCCGCCGACGGTAACATGGGGTGGTACAACGGCCATCAAGCCCCCCGCAGATATGTTGCAAATGCGGATCGAGACCGGATCCGCGAGCGAGTCACCAATGATTTGTGCGTTGAGGACCACGGCGTAACGACGCTCTGAAGTTTCGAATTGTTCTGAACTTGGCAATTCGGGCGCGCGGACTAGCTGCATTGTCACGATATCATCCTTCACTCGATCAGCCACAGATTGCGGCGCATCATGCAATGGTTATCGGTGCGGAAGGGATTTTCTTTAGGCCTTTTGCCAAAAACATGACCGGCGCGTTAAGCAATTGTTAGGCGGCGAAAACCGTGACGTTCCAGACATTGCGCGCATTCAGTCCGCCCGAACCAGAAAGAGATCTTCGGGTTCACGTCTGAGCAGGTCCTCGACTGCTTCTCCACAGTCGATCCAGCGCGCCCAGTCACTGCGCCACAAGACAAGAGGTGCGCGATTATGAAGGTGCCCCAGCGCGCCGGGCGGCTGGGT
>JANNLW010000226.1:0-3589 GCA_031397145.1 Sphingomonadales bacterium
GCGTCACCGCCATTGCCGGTGCGGGATCGACCGAAACAAGTTTCCCCCCCCGTGCAGGCGCTGACATCACGGTCGCCACACGCATGTCGGGTAGCGCAAAATCGATCCCGTATTTGGCGGACCCGTCAACCTTGTCCGGAATATCGAGTCTGTGCACCGGTTTCCCGATGAACTTGTAATCCTTGCGTTCTTTCAGCTTCGGCTCAAGCGAAAGCGACATATCGGCGGCTTCGCTCGCCAGTTCGCCATAGCGAAGCACCTTGCCCGTTTTCCGGTGGATGACCTTGCTGTCAGACGTTGACAGTTCCGAAACAGGCACACCGAGCCGCTTTGCAGCGACCGCCACAAGTGCTGTACGAGCTGCCGCGCCGACAACCCGCATGCCGAATTGCCCGGTCATCCGGACCGCGGAAGACCCCCCGGTAAGCTGCAGTGGATAATTGCGTGCAACCATCGAAAAGCTGGCCTTGACCATTCCGGCCAAAAAGCTCGGGAAAGCCATCCCGCCAACAAGAAAGCCTTGTCCCAATGGCGTATTGGCAAAGGCGGCCTCTGCCGGTGCGTGCTCTACGCGCACCATTGCCCAGTCCGCATCGAGTTCATCAGCAAGCATCTGGGCCAATGCCGTTTGCGAGCCCTGACCGAAATCGATGTGCGGCGAATAGAGGGTGACAATGTCATCGTCGCCAATTTTCAGCCATGTCGCGAACGACGACTCTCCGTCTTTTACGGTCATGCTGCCGGCACGTTTCATGGCCGAACTTTCTGCCCATTTGACAGCGAACAGACCGCCGCCGACAAGTGCTGCTCCACCGATCAGGAATGCCCTGCGTTTCACTCCCATCTCACAACCCTCCCGCAACGGAATGGATCGCGGCGCGAATCCGAGGGTAGGTGCCGCAACGACAGATGTTGGTCATCGCCTCGTCTATCTGCGCGTCCGTGGGCCGCGGGTTGGACTTGAGCAAGGCGCTTGCCGCCATGATCTGGCCGGACTGGCAATATCCGCACTGCGGTACCTGATGATCGATCCAGGCCTGTTGGAGGGCCGACAATTTGCTTTCCTCGCCGAGACCTTCGATCGTCGTGATCGATTTTCCGGCAATTTCGGAAACCGGCACCGAGCAGGACCGAACCACATTGCCGTCTACATGAACGCTGCACGCCCCGCATGCCGAGATCCCGCACCCAAATTTCGTGCCTGTAAGGCCGAGTTCCTCGCGAAGTGCCCAAAGCAAAGGCGTATCAGGTTCGCCCGCAAACGTGACACTCTTTCCGTTTACCTGTGCTGCGATTGCCATTGCGCCCTTTTCCTCACTATCCATTCCATTATTCAACACGCAACCTATCATCGTCAGTTTCACAACACTACTGGTTAAAATAACGGAGGTTCTGATTCTGCAAAGCCTAACTGCCATCGGTGTGGCTGACCACCGCAACATCATCGAGAAAGCACTGGAATGGCGGGAAAGCAGGCTTGCCATTGCGACTGTCATCGAGACCTGGCGTTCGGCGCCCTGTCCGGTCGGCACCCATATGCTCATTCATGAAGACGGCCGTTTCACGGGATCAGTGTCGGGAGGATGCGTCGAAGGCGATGTCCTTGAAACAGCCGCTGCGATCATTGCTGGCGCTCCCCATGAATTGAAGCGTTATGGAGTTGCCGACGGGATGGCCTGGGAGGTTGGCTTGCCTTGCGGCGGGGACATAGTCGTCCTGATGCAGCGCGTTGATGACATTGGGTTCCCAGCCACTCTGTTCAACGCGATTTCCGACGCACAAGCTGCGGGACGGACACTGACGATCTCCACCGACATCGAAGCGGGCACCAGTGCCATAGGCAACGGAGGCTTTTGCAATGTCTATGCGCCGCCGCGACGACTTCTGATCGTCGGCGCGGTCGAGATTGCCCGGACACTGGCCGAAATCGCCCGCGATACCGGCTTTGGCGTCACCGTTATCGATCCGCGTGCCCGCTTCCTGACGAGCGAGCGCTTCCCGTCTGCAACGCTTGATGACCGCTGGCCAGATGAGGCCATCGCTGCGTTGCGGCCCGATGATCGTACGGCAGTCGTGACGCTTAGCCATGACACCAAGATTGACGATCCAGCGCTCATCGCTGCCTTGTCGGCGCCGACCGCCTATATCGCCGCGCTGGGGTCGCGGTCATCGCACGCCGCGCGGCTTACCCGGTTGAGGGCGCATGGGTTCAGCGACACCCAGCTTGCGCGGATCGAAGGGCCGGCGGGGATCCTGATCAACGCGATCAGCGCGCCGGAGATTGCCCTGTCTATCGCGGCCGGGATGGTGCGGACGTTCAATCATGGCCTCCGCTAGGATAATCGGCGTCCTGCTCGCCGCCGGGGTCGGGTCGCGTTACGGTGGTGACAAGCTAGAAGCGCTCTTGGGCGGAATGATGATTGGAGAACATGCCGCACGCGCGCTGGCCGCCTGCCATTGCGACTGGCACGCCGTGATCTGCGGAGAAGGCGACAACCAGTTTGCCTCGATGCTGGAGGCGTTGGGTTTTGCAAGAATTGTCAATGCGAGGTCCGCAAACGGACTTTCATATTCACTTGCGCTTGGCGCGCACAAAGCGATGCAATGCGAAGCGGAAGCGATGCTCGTCTGCTTGGGTGACATGCCCTTTGTCACCACCGCTCACCTCGACCGGCTCATCGCCGCCTTTGGCTTGGCGGAGGGGCAAGCCTGCATCGCCTCGCAGAATGATCAGATTCGCATGCCACCTGCCATTTTTCCCAAATCGCGCTTTCCAGAATTGCTGGCACTAACTGGCGATCAGGGCGCCCGGCTGCTGTTGCGCGATGCGATCGGCGTGCCGACTGATCCCGGGTTGCTCGCCGACATCGATACGCCAGGAGACTTGGCCACCCATAAGGCCACTCTCTGAAAACGCTCGCAAGAACTCGTCGGGTTTGAAAGCAAGCCGCGGAGTGCAGGATGTCGCGAAATGCCCGATTGCGAGCGCGTCAAAAAGTTCGACAGACATCTGCAAAGGATGAAAATGAACAATCTGGGCTGGAACCGCATTGCAAATGATCTCGATTCACAAGGTTGGGCGATCCAGCCTGCCTTGCTTGATTCACGCCAGTGCGACGATCTTGCTGCACTCTATCGTCCAGCTGTCGGGTTCAGGAGTCACGTCGTGATGCAACGTCTCGGATTCGGGCGCGGCGAGTATCGCTATTTCTCCTATCCATTGCCGCCGCTTGTCCAGCACTTGCGAGCGACGCTCAATCCGCACCTCGCTCCGATCGCCAATCGTTGGCACGAACGTATGGCACAGGAAACGCGCTTTCCGGATGAGCAGGATGCCTTTCTGGCAAAGTGCCATGCTGCGGGCCAGAAGCGGCCCACGCCCCTGCTCCTCCAATACGGCGCGGGCGACTATAACTGCCTCCATCAGGACCTTTATGGCACACACGTTTTCCCGCTCCAGGTCGCAGTCCTGCTCTCAGCGCCGGGCGAAGACTTTGACGGTGGCGAATTCGTCCTGACCGAACAGCGGCCGCGCATGCAGTCTCGCGTCGAAGTCTTGGCGCTGCGCAAAGGAGATGCCGTGATCTTC
>JANNLW010000240.1:0-4598 GCA_031397145.1 Sphingomonadales bacterium
CGACGCGCTGATCGAGAAATTGTCAAAAGAACCAAATATCGTCGTGCTGACCCGCCCGGTGACTTATTGGGATCAGCTGGGCTGGAAGGATACATTGGGGCGTGAAGCTAATACAATCCTGCAGCGCAGCTATGCTGGACGCGGTGGCGAAGGGTCGGGTGTGTATACCCCGCAGGCAATGGTTCAAGGCAGTGCAGCGGCTGTCGGTTCGAGCGAAGGCAAACTGAGGCGCCTGATTGCAGCAGAAAAACTAAAGCCCGGGCCCGCGATCGCGGCCCGTGCCACGATAGACGGCGGTCGTTTGATAACGATTGATCAGGCTGGAAAGGCCAACACATCCGTGCAAGTTCTTGCCCTTAAAAGCGAGGCCGTGGTTCGGATTGGGGCGGGTGAAAACGGCGGTCGCGTGGTGCGCTACACAAATGTGGTCCTTGCCGAAACCGAGGTTGGACGGTGGCTAGGTGGCAACGCGACAATCACAGTTCCGGGACGGATCATGAAGCAGGCAGGTGCAGATCGCTATGCCATCATTCTTCGTGAAGGAGCGGCCGGCCGGATCGTCGCAGCGCGATATATCTAGCCGATCCGCGCTTCAATGGCGTCATGAAATTGTCGAATGCCGCCTTCCAAAGTGCCAAGCGTGAGTTCCGAAATAGCCCCGGAACTCAGACCTTGCTGGCCAAGAGCAGCCGCGCGGAAATCTTCGGATCCAAAGACTTTGCCGTCCAGCAGCTCCCAGCTACGCTGCCAGTGGTCACGCGACTTTTCGGTTTTCGGTTCTTCGGGGATGAGCATGAAATCCTCAACCAAGGTACGGCCGACCGATTGCGGCATCATGACCATCAAATTCACATAATCCGGGCTGACGACGACTTCGGCGGCCGGAAAAAGCGAATATGCAAAGGTCACGGCTGTCCGTAGCGCGAGCCAATCGCCCATATCGATATCGGCAAGCTCGATCGCGCGACCGACCGCCGATCGCTGGTGCCCGCCGATCATGTCTGCGGCGGTCACTCCGTCCTTGAAGAAGGGCCCTATCGTGTTCGCGTGAAGTCGCGTGACATGATAGCTTTCAAGGAAAGCGTCCATGATCAACTTCCAATTCGATTCCACGACGTGGGTTCTGCGCGCGAAAAGGTGGAGCCCGCTCATCCCGAACGCATCGAAATCGTGGCCAAGCGTTTCTGCCTCGGAGAAATCGGCGTTCTCGCCCGGGGCAAACCAGATCAGGCCGCCTGCTTCGCACGTCGGCAGGCGGTGAAGGCCATAGTCCGCCTTCTCAAGTCCGGGAAAGGTTTCGGCGCGCGGCATCGCAACGAGTTTGCCGTCCAACAGATAAGTCCACGCATGATAAGGGCAAACAAGGCGGCTGGCACAGACCACCTGATCGCCCTCAACAAGACGAGTTCCCCGGTGCCGGCAGACGTTCAGGAACACATGCGCCTTGCCGGACTTGTCGCGGGTGATCAGAAGGGGGCGGCCAGTGCTATCGTGCGGCACCGCCATATCGGGATTAGGCAACAAGGCCGATGGTGCGATCACTTGTGGCAATACATCGAACAGCGACGACTTTTCGCGCGCAAACCAGTCTGGATCGATATAGCGGCTCGCCGGAACGTGCGTGATGCCTCGCGTTGGACGTTCGGTGCCATCGGCAATCTGCCGGGCGAGAGCCATTTGGCCTTTTGTGGGTGCGATCATGTTCATGACAGGGCTATCCTTACCCGATTTTGTCGCTAGGTTCGCGCGAAAATGACCCGGGAGCAAGAGGCGTGAACGAGACTGGCCAGACCGTAACGGAAATTGTCGCTCCAAGCGGCAGCGGATGGTTGGATGGACTCAAACCCTATCTTGAACGCGGGCCGCTGACCGCGCTTTTTCTGGGTATTTCTTCAGGCTTTCCATACGCCTTGTTGGCAGCGACTCTGACTAACCGGCTTTCTGAAGCGAATATCGAGAGAAAGGCAATTTCCGCCTTTGCACTGGTGTTATTGGTATACAGCATAAAATGGGCTTGGGCGCCTATGGTTGATCGCGTGAAACTGCCTTTTTCCAACAGTTTTGGACAAAGGCGGACATGGCTCTGGCTGACCGGCTCATTGGTCGCGCTCGGCGTCTTCATGCTGGGCCGTGCTGACCCGGCGGGCGGAATCCAGCCAGTTCTGCTTGGTGCCTTGGTGCTTGCCTTTGCCGGGGCCACCTTTGACGTTGTGATAGATGCGTTCAGGATTGAGCATTTGAAGCCCGATGAACTCGGCATCGGCTCTGGCATGTCGCAATATGGCTGGCGACTCGGCTCTTTTTTTGCCGCGTCGCTAGCCTTGTACATTGCGGGCCGCGTCAACTGGCAGATGGGCTATTTCGCCTGTGCACCGCTTGTCCTGCCAGCCTTGCTTGTATCGCTTTGGGCTGGAGAGCCTGTAGAGCGACGGAAGCGAGAATGGCCGCAACGTCTTTCGCGCAAGGGCTATGCAACGTTCGTGTTGGCAATCCCGGCGCTTCTATTGGCAGGGTACTGGCTCGACAATTTGTTGAACGTGAACATCCTCTTCCGGATCGGCGTGTTTGGATTAATCTATCCGATATTCGATTTGTCGATACGTCGCGGACATGATTTCGGGCTGAGCGGATATGCCTCGTTTGTGTTGCTCCTCCCTGGCTTGGCAGCAATAACAGGCAATTGGCTGGTCTTTCTGGCCGCTTGCGTCATCACGCTTGTGTATGTTGCGATTTTGCTCGCACGACCCGGACAGTCCGGGTTGAACGTCTATGGTGACGCCCCCGACATGCTGGAAAAGCGGAATATCGTCGGCCCGATGGCGGATTTTTTCCGGCGCAGTGGTGCATGGCTCGTTTTCCTGTTCGTGCTCGTCCATAAAATCGGTGACACAATGGCGAACCTGATGATCCGTGACCTTCTGGTCACAACCGGTTTTACCAAGGACGAAATCCTGTGGGGCGATGTCTGGGTAGGGTTCGCTGCCTTGCTGGCCGGAATATTTGTTGGCGGAATCCTGTATGCGCGGCTTGGCCTCAAGAGGTCTGTGCTGATCAGCCTGATCCTGATGGGCGTTTCCAATTTCAGCTTTGCCGGACTCGCCTCGATCGGCCATTCAATTCCGATGCTGGCCTGGACGATCGGGTTCGAGAATTTCGCATCAGGGATTGGAGGCGTCACGGTTGTCGCGCTGCTTTCGGCGGTTTGTGACTTGCGCTTTACCGCGACCCAGTTTGCGATGCTTTCAGCCGCTTCCGCAATTCTCGGCCGCTTCCTGACAGGCTCGCTCGCCGGACGAATGATCGATTCAATGGGATATTTCGATTTCTACCTGCTGACGACGGCTTTCGCGCTGCCTGGCATCATCATCTTCTGGATCATGATGCGCAATGGGATGGTTGATAGTGCCATCAGGAACGCAGCAGGATCAGCGGCGAGCGATTGAGGAGTAGCTGACGGTCGGCATTGTTTGCTCATTCGGGGATTTGCTCGTTCAGGCGCAGAACTTCCCCGGCCAGATATAGCGAGCCGAGAACCAGAATCGCCGAAGGCCGATCACGACTATTGATCGCTTGGATTGCCTGTTCCAAACTATCCGCAGGCTCTGCGTCCCTTTTCTGTTCACGAAGCCATTGTGCGAGGGTGTCCGGTGAGTGATGCAGGTGTCCGGCTATCGGCACGGTTTGAAAGCTCGTTGCTCGGGCAAAGAAGGGTTGGAGTGTTCCCTCCGCGTCTTTGTTGGCCAGAATACCGGCGATGATGTGCAAATGGTCGTCCTTGCCCAGCAGTCGGCCAATTTCTTCTGCCACGGGTTGGGCGCAATCGGGGTTGTGGCAGCCATCGATCCAGATCGGTATGTTCGGCGCCAATCGCGTGATCGGCCCATCCGCGAGTTTTTGAAGTCGCGCCGACCAATCGGCCCACCCCATTGCTGCACGGATTGCAGAATCGGGAACGGCGATTGCAGACTGATGGCGCAGCATCGCGATTGCCAGCGCCGCATTCATCGCCTGATGCTGGCCGGGAAGGCGGGGCTGGGGAACGGAGAGCTTTCCAGCTTTATCGCGGTAGTGAAGCTGATCGCGATATGTGGCGGCGTGCCAGTCGCTGCCTTTGGGATACCAGGGAGCGCCAGCATTTTCGGCGATGTCTGAAACCCGCCTCGCCTGAGGCTCTGCATAGTCCATGCTGACGAGCGGAACGTCAGGCTTGGCGATTCCCGCCTTCTCGCCGGCAATGGTCACGGCATCGTCACCCAAAAAGGACTGATGATCGATGCCAAGCTGCGCAATCCCACAGACAATGGGCGTTTCGATGACATTGGTCGCGTCGAGCCGCCCACCAAGGCCGACTTCGATGACGGCCGCGTCCGCAGGTGTTCGTGCAAAGGCAAGAAAGGCGGCCGCAGTCGTCGCTTCAAAAAAGCTGGGCGCAATATCCGACGAACAATCGAGTACTTCAGCGAGCAAGGGGGGGCTAGCTTCGCATCATTGATCAGGGTGCCCGCCACCCGGATACGTTCGTTGAAGCGCACCAGGTGGGGACTGGTATAGACATGGACGGACTTGCCCGCCGCCTCAAGGCTGGCGCGCAGGAAGGC